>CAZDLV010000001.1:0-34585 GCA_964506345.1 uncultured Rhodobacterales bacterium
GTGGAAACTCCACCATCTCGGGACCCCGATAAGCGGTCGAGACAGGATCGCCATGATCCCAGGCCACATTGGCAAAATAATCGGGCGTGTGGCACCCGCCCAGCGCCTTGAGCGTGTCGACCATATCCTCGGCCACCTCGCCCTCGTAAAATCCGGCGCGGCCCTCCAGCGCGATCCGGCGCAGGACCTCGGCCTGCTGCGGGGCGCGGAACACCTGCCCCTCGGCCGGCGGGCGACCGTCGAACAGATAGCGCTCGCGCGCCGGTCCTTTCAGCCGGTCTTTGGCAATCTCCCAGTCGAAGGCGGTGCGCGCGGCCACCGGAATTCCCTGTTCGGCGTAGTGGATCGCCGGTGCAAGGCTGGTTTTCAGCCCCAGCCGCCCGTGGTCTGTGGACAGGCGCACCATGGCATCCACCGCGCCGGGCAGGGTGATCGAGTCCACCCCGTCAACCGGCATCACCCTGTGCCCGTCCGCCCGTATCCGCGCCGCCTCCAGCGCCGCCGGTGCGCGGCCTGAGCCGTTCAACCCGATGATATCCTCGCTGCCCGCCGGTTTCAGCAACACGAAACAGTCACCGCCGAGGCCGGTCATTTGCGGCTCCGCCACATTCAGCACCATCGCCGCCGCAATCGCCGCATCGACCGCATTGCCGCCCTGTTCCAGCAGTTGCACCGCGATCTTCGCGGCCAGCGGATGGGAGGTGGCACACATGCCGTTGCCGGTGATGACGGTCGATCGACCGGGAAGGCTGAAATTTCGCATGGGCGGTATCCTGACAAGTTCGATTGGCGCCATGCTACGGGCGCGCATCGGCGGCATCCAGAAAAACCTGCAATTTCGGAAAAGTAACCGGCATCGTGTATCGGGGTGGGGGCTGATAAGCACGATGCCGGCTGAAGCTGTGTAGCTACGGGATAATTGGTAGCCCTTAATCAAGGCAAAGAATCGACCAAACTGTGGCAAAATGGTGAAACATTGTGACAAAAATAAGATCATCGCGCCCTCTTGCCAGACGGTCGGGGCACGGCGCATGATCGGGCCATGATCATATCGTCAGGAACCAGCGTAAAACCGCATCATCCGCCCGGTGATGTCGTCAGCTACCACCGGACCGAGCTGTCGGTGATTCTGGCGCTATACGGCAAAATGGTGGCGGCGGGCGAGTGGCGCGACTACGGCATTTCCGCCCTGCGCGACGTGGCGGTGTTTTCGATTTTCCGCCACACTGCCGAACATCCGCTGTATCGCATCGAAAAGCGCCCGAAGCTGGCCAACAGACAGGGGCAGTATTGTGTCATTGCCATGAACGGCCAGATTCTGAAACGCGGGCGTGACCTTAAATCGGTGCTGTCGGTGCTGGAACGCAAGCTGCTGCGCGCGGTTTCAGGATAACGGCACACCGCCCGCAAAAAACGCCTTGGCCGGACGCACCGACCCCGTGTCGATATCGCGCCGGTTCAGAATGGCGGGACGCAGGCGTTTGATCGCCAGCGGATGATCCGGCGACAGCACGCCGAGGCGCACCAGAATCGCCGCCATGGCGGATTCCGAGGCCCGCGTTGCGCCGTCCTCGATCTTCAGCGCCACGCCCAGTCCCTGTTCGGGCAGGATCGCGACAAACACCCCCTCGGCGCCGGTCTTGACCGCCACCTTGCCGTCCATCGCCGCCATCAGTTCGGAACAGGCCCGCCCTTCGCCGGCCACCAGCAACGGGTGTTCGCGCATGGCCGCCACCAGCGACCGCGCCGCCGCCTCGCGCACAGAGCCGAGGCCGGAAGGGTCCGCCATCCGCGCCATCGCCCGTGCCAGCCCGGCCACCGTGGTGGCGAAATTCGGGGCGGAGCATCCGTCGATACCGTAGCCGAAAGTCTCCATCCCCGTCATTTCCTCGAAGGCGTCCTTCACTGCCTTCTGCACCGGATGGTCGACCTCGATATATTCCGCGTGGGCGTGCAGGTGCCTGTTCAGCGTCAGGAATCCGGTGTGCTTGCCGGAACAGTTGTTGTGCATCTGGCAGGGCGATTCGCCGTGGTCGCGCAGGGCATGGCGGGCAGGGGCGTCGTTGGGCGGTTGCGGGCCGCAGCGCAGGTCGTCGTCCGACAGGCCCAGATCGCCCAGCCATTTTGCCACCCGCTCCGTATGGATCGCCGCCCCCTGATGCGAGGCACAGGACAGCGCCAGTTGCTCGCTCGTCAGCCCCGCCGCCGCCGCCGCGCCGCTTTCGACCAGCGGCAGCGCTTGCAGCATCTTGCTGGAGGAACGCGGCAGGATCACCTGTTCGGGATCGCCCCATGCCGCCACGATGTTTCCGGCGGCATCACATACAACCGCGTGGCCGTTGTGAATGCTTTCCAGAAATTCCCCGCGCCAGATTTCCACAAGAGGTTGCGCTTGCGACATGATTTCGGTCCTTTTAGGTTATTCGCGACTGTTCCGGCGGGCGTAAGCCTGCCTATGGCGCAGGATTTCAACGTTTTGGGGTAGCAATACGCCCGAGGGTAGGGATAGATTAGTGCCACAGGCGACTGGATTACAACCTGTCCGAGGGCAAGACGCAAACAATTGCGGTCCGGACAGCGGAAAAATAAGCAGGAGGCAAATTATGAGCGCTAGAATTTTGCGGGCAATCGCGGTTTCGGCCATGATGTCCACCGTTGCTTTGGGGACGGCCGTGCGCGCGCAGCAACTCGATATGGTCGAGGCTGTCACGGACTGGAGCGTCTACGTCGATGAAAACCCGAAAGTCTGTTTCATCGTTTCCAAACCAACCAAAAGCGAAGCGCGGCGTGGTGGCAAAACCGTTACGGCCAAGCGTGGCGATATCCGTTTCCATATTTCGGTCATTCCCGGGCAAGGCATCACAGGCGAGCCGAGCTTCGTTTCCGGGTATCCGCTGAAACCCGACGGGGCGGTCAAGATCGAGATCGGCAACACCACCTTCGCCATGTTCCCCGATGTGGCCGTAAGCGAAGAATATGCCTGGACCAACCCCAAGGACGACGCGGCGTTGATCGCGGCGATGAAAAAAGGGGCGGATGCTGTTGTTACCGGTGTCTCGAAACGCGGCACGACGACCATCGACACGTTCTCGTTGCGCGGGTTTACGGCGGCGATTGAAAAAGCACAGTCATTGTGTAAATAGCCGGTGCTGGCCCTGACGGGGCGAAACTGTTACAAACGGACGCCCCTCGTCAAACGGGGGGCGTCCTGCGTTTTGAAGGAAACCCGATGACCATCACGCCCGACCATGTCACCGTACCGCGCGAACAGGCCGCCGGATTGCCGCATCTGGTCGGCATGACCCGCGAGGCCATGCGCACGGCCCTGATCGAAATCGGCACGCCGGAAAAGCAGGCGAAAATGCGTGTCGGGCAGGTTTGGCAGTGGATTTACCAGAAAGGTGTGACGGATTTTTCCGACATGACCAACCTTGCCAAAGGGTTCCGCGAGCTTCTGGCGGAACACTTCACGCTGGAACGCCCCGCGATCGTGACGAAACAGGTCAGCGATGACGGCACCCGCAAATACCTGTTGCGCATTGCCGGCGGCCACGAGGTCGAGGTGGTCTATATCCCCGAAACCAATCGCGGCACGCTGTGCGTTTCCTCGCAGGTCGGTTGCACGCTGAACTGCACGTTTTGCCATACCGGCACGCAAAAGCTGGTGCGCAACCTGACGGCGGGGGAAATCGTCGCGCAAATTCTGGTGGTGCGCGATGATCTGGATGAATGGGGCAATGACCCCAACGATAAACGCATGTTGTCCAATGTCGTTCTGATGGGCATGGGCGAGCCGCTCTATAATTTCGAAAACGTCCGCGACGCCATGAAGATCGTCATGGATAACGAGGGGATTTCCCTGTCGCGCCGTCGTATTACCCTGTCAACATCCGGGGTTGTGCCGGAAATTGTGCGTGCCGGCGATGAAATCGGATGTTTGCTGGCCATCAGCTTTCACGCGACCACGGATGCGGTGCGCGACGAACTGGTGCCGATCAACAAGAAATGGAACATCGAAACCCTGCTCGATACCTTGCGGGCCTATCCCCGTCTGTCGAATTCCGAGCGGATCACCTTTGAATATGTGATGTTGAAGGATGTGAACGATTCGGATGCGGATGCCCGCCGGCTGGTCAGGCTGATTTCCGGCATTCCGGCCAAGATCAATCTGATTCCGTTCAACCCGTGGCCCGGATCACCCTATGAACGTTCCGACTGGAACCGCATCCGTGCCTTCGGGGACATCGTCAATGCCGCCGGTTATGCCAGCCCGATCCGCACCCCGCGCGGCGAGGATATCATGGCCGCCTGCGGGCAGCTCAAATCCGAAACCGAGCGCGCCCGCAAATCCCGCCGCCAGATTGAAAGCGACGCCGGTGTTTAGGGCCGGAACGCATAGCCACGACCGCCGCCTGTTTTGCGCGCTGGCAGTGTCGCTGGTGATTTCGGGTGCGACACCGGGTTCGGCTTCGTCACCGCCGAACATGACGGTGGCACAGGTTCAGGCCGACATGGTGGTGCTGTATAAATCGACACGCCAGCTTGTGTTGTTTCGCAACAAGGAAGCCTTGCGGATTTACAGGGTCGATCTGGGGTTCGCACCGGTTGGCGACAAATCCCGCGAAGGCGACGGGCGCACCCCCGAAGGCACCTATTTTATCAACCGGCGAAACCCGAACAGTGCCTATCATCTAAGCCTTGGCATTTCCTACCCGAACGCCCGCGATGTTGCGGCCGCGCGGGCGCAGGGTGTCGATCCGGGGGGCGACATTTTTATCCACGGCGGTCCGACCCGTTTTCTGGACCGGTTCAAACGTGACTGGACCGCCGGATGTATTTCGGTCTCGGATGCCGAAATCGAGGAAATCTGGTCGATGGTTCCGAACGGAACCCCTATTGTGATTGTGCCGTAGTCATTGGCGCATCGGCGGTTTGCGGCGCGTCGGCTTTGGCCATCACCTCGACCCACCACAGCTTGCCGTTCGGTTCCTGATACCAGCCCAGCCCGAGGTCGGTGGCTTCGGGATCAAGGATCGAGGCGCGCGACAACGGGTTTTCCAGCCACGCCTGCAACACAAAGAATTCGCCTTTGTATGTTTCGGCGACATTCTCGCCGGTGACCAGCCCGACAAATCCGGCGCGTTCGGCGCGCGACTGCGGCGACGATCCGTCCGATCCGAAATCCCAGGCCCGTTGCTGTGCCGACATATCCAGCGCGTGGGTTTCCGCCGAGGCGGTCAGTTCAGCCGACAGTTTCAGCGGCTGCAACCCCTGTTCGAGACGCAGCGCGTTGACGCTGTCCAGGTGGCGCAACCGGATTGCGTCACTGTTGAAAGCGGCGATGGCCCCTGATTCGGCGTTGCCGCCATAAATTCCCGACGTATTTGTCGGGGTGCAGGCTGACACGATAAACAATGCGGCAAACAAAAGGGCGGCGGTACGGAACATGGTAGTCTCCAGAAGCTGTTTCCAAAACTGTCTACAAGGTATATGGACAGGATTCAAATGGCAGTTTTTCGCCCGTTTTGATACTGAACTTTATGTGAATTGCCAAAGAACACCGTGGTGGCCTAGTGTGCCAGAAAATTTGAACCTGGGAGTCTGATTCAATGAAAAAGACCGAGAAACCTGATCTGTCGCGTCGCCAGTTTGCCGCAGGGGCCACCGCCTTGGGCGTTGCCGCCCCGGGAATGTTGCGCGCACAAAGCGATACACCGCAAGATACTGTCGATATCCGCGTCAACAACTATGTTGCACAGACGTGGAAGGGCTACTTCAAGAACCTGCGCAAAGGCGTGATTCTGGTGGATACGACCGGCCGCACGCTGAATTTCTGGTCCGAGGACGAAAAAGTCCATAAAATCTATCCGGTTAGCGTGCCTTTGTCGCCCGAACTGACCCGTCTGGGCCGCACCCGTATTGTCCGCAAGAAAATCGGCCCCGATTGGCGCCCGACACCGCAGATGCTGATTCGGAATCCCGAATACCCGCCCTATATCGCGCCCGGCCCGGAAAACCCGCTCGGCACCCACGCGCTGTACCTTAGCTGGACCTATTACCGGATCCACGGAACCAATGACACGCGCAAAATCGGCCGCCAGTCGTCGAACGGCTGCATCGGGCTGTATAACGAGAATATCGCCGAACTGTATGACCTGACCGAAGTCGGCACACAGGTGTTGCTAATTTAGCGCAGTTCGCAAAGACTTCCCGCCGAAATCAAGAGTTCTTGCAAAGAGAAATCCGCTCGGTTAGAAGAAATCTGTAGTTTTTGTCTGCTTGCCGTGGTGGCAGTATTTGCAGGCTTTATATTGGAGGATACCAAAATGAAACTCTTCGCACTTACCGCCGCTGCTGTAGCAGCCGCTTCCAGCGCACTCGCAGGCGCCGTAGCCTACACAGCTCCGGCTGCTCCGGTTGTTGTTGCCGAGCCCGCCGCAATGGGTGGCTCCGGCATGTGGCTGATCCCGCTGCTGGCAATTGCGCTGATCGCACTGGCCATGTCGCGTCCGTAATATCCGGACCGCTGCAAAGCACATACAGTTTTGAAAAAGGCGATGCTTCATGCATCGCCTTTTTTGTGTCTGGCGCGGCAAGTTTATGCCGCCTGTGCGGGGTTTATGGGTCACCGCCCTAGTCGGTGGTGAATGGCTCCAGAACATCCAGATTCAAATAGCCGACCTTGTTGCCAACCCATTCCCGCGCCTGCCATATCTGGCCGGTCTTGCTATCGGCAAGATAGGTATTGGCAAACGACACGGTATCGCCGGCGCAGGTTTCCGTCACCGGTATCACATCATAGGTAATTTCCACGATGGTCACCGTGGTCGCCGCCGCTTGCGTATATGAACAGGTCACGGGAACAACCCGCCCGCCGGGTCCGACCCCGGGGAAGCGGTAGTCGCGGCTGATTCGTTGCGGCCAGTCTCGGGGCGGCGTCGGCGTTGCCACCGGATCGTTGGCGTCATTGCGCACGGCCAACAAGTCCCCGCCCAGACCGCGCGTGGCGGTAACCAGCGTGCCGCGCATGGTGATCGACTGGCGGAACGCCGAAACATAGGTAACGTAAGCACCGTTCAGCGAGGTGGCGGACAGGATGTTGGAAATATCCTCGCCCGCGATTCGCGCCCGAACCATCGCCAGACCGTTTTGCACGATCAACGCGCGCGTCACCGGCGTGCTGGCCGCTGCCGGTTTGGCGGCGTCTTTCGACGGCATGACAATTTCTTTCACCGCAGTGAAAACCGGGCTGGTCCCGCCCGAGGAGCACGCCCCCAGAACGCCGAGCGCGCCCGCTGCAATCCAGATACGGCTCATTGCCAGAACGCCCCCCAGGTTTCATTGAAATCAAGCACATCGTATTGGCGCAATACCGGATACAGCCGGTTGTCTATCGCCAACCGCGCACCGCCGTCGCCGCCGAGCGTGCCCAGCGAAATCCCCGGCGTGCTGCGTGTGTCGAACGGCATTGTCCAGCGCAACGGGATTTTCACGCTGATCCCCTTGGCGAAGTTGCCCGGCCCGAAATCGGCGAACGACATGTTGGTCAGTGTCACAAATCCCGACACCTCCCATCCGTTGTCAAACACCCGCGACAGCGTCAGCGTGGAACCGACATCACCGGCCAGATACCGCCCGACATCAAGTTGTGCCTCAAGCCCGTAGAACCCTGTGTCCCAATAGACCGAGCCGAACCCGGTAACCGTCTGGTAGCTGCCCAGACCGAACATATTGTCATAGGCGCGCTGGCGAACCGCGCTTACCTCGATACCCAGCGCCCATTTGCTGTTGGCCGGTTTCCACAGGACCTCGCCGTTTACACCGGCGAACATCCGTTCCAGATATCCGGCAGACACGCGGCCATAGGTGGACGGCGACAGCTTGAACACATAGTCGGCGGTCAGCCGGTCAAGGCTCGGCCCGCCGCCGGCCCCGTACAGGCCGATGTTGCTGCGCACCGGCGTCGGGCTGGCCGACGGCACCGTGCTGCGCGCGACCGATCCGTAAAGTTTTTGCGACACCGACCCGTTGATCGAAAACCCGCGTGAAACCCGATAGCTGGCATCAGCACCCAGCAGCACATCGAAACTGGCTGCGGCGGACGCACTGGACAAATCGATGGGTAACGACGGGCTGAGCGACCAGGTGAAGTCCGGGTAAATATCGCGTTTCCATGCGGCATCACCAAGCGAGTTCGGCGCATCGACGAATTGTGTCGTCTGCCAGCTTGCAGGGCCGGCATCGGGGCGCTCGACCTGTGCTTCCAGATCGGTGCGGCGAATAACGACGGTGGTGGTGGCCAGACCGCCGGAAACCGGCGTGATGCGGAAATACTCGATTGACGCGGGCATGGCGACGGACAGGGTGCGCGCAATGCGTCCGATGGCCTTCGAGGTCAGCGGCATCTTGGTATTTTCGATGTAAAGATCGATGGAGTCGGGCGAGATTTTCATCTCGTCAATCAGGATCCCTTCGGCCTCGAACACCGGCACCAGCGCGGTGGCAATCGAATCGCGTGCCAGCGTGCTGTTGGTCCATGATCCGTCCGTGCTGTAACCGGCAGGGCGCGGGTTTACCGGCACCGGACCGATCCCCAGATCGGGCGAAACAATCGGCCGGTTCGGATTGCCCGAGAACGTCAGCCGCACACCGAAATCCGTGCCGTAATTGTAATAGGCCCCCAGCGAGACCCCGCGAACCGGCTGGTAATCGATGCCGAAGTTGAACGGCGACACCGGTGTGAAGGTGCCGTAGGTCTGCTCGCCGGTGTAGGCATCCGACGAATACTCGGCCTTCAGGGTCAGGCCCTTGACCGGTGTTTTCCATTCCAGCCCGCCGAAAAACGCCATGTTGCCACGAAAGAACTGGTTGGTATCGATGCCGGTGCTGACGGCCGGCGGTCGCGGCCCGAACGGCGCGGCAACCGGATTATAGCTGCCAAGGCGGCCCCAGCCGAGGCCCCCTGTCACCGTCAGCGTGTCGCCGATACTTTTGCTGGCAACCAGATATTCGCTGCTGAAGGCACCGTTTGACAGGAAATCGCGGAATCCGATGGCCAGTGACGGCAGATTGCCGGATTCGTCGAATATCCGGTACTTGAAATCGAAACTGGAATCATACAGCGGCCCGCCAAGCCACTGGTCGATTGTTGTGAAATGCACCGCCGTTTCCAGCCGCGGCAACAACTGGAACGTCAACGTGCTGTTGAACGAGGTGCCGTTCTTGCTGAACGTAAATGCGGTCTCGCCGTCGGGCAACACCTGTGCCGTCGGCATATCGATCAGGCCGGCCGTCCCGTTCAGACCATAGCCGGTCGAGGTGGCACCGGCGGCGGACGCGGCGAACAGTGCAAAACCCAGCGGAGCATAGCGGAGCAAAATTTTCGTCATTATTACAATACCAGACAATGTTTCATGGTCCCCGCAGGCAACGGAGAATCGCCACGATATTTACACGTCCGGCCAGCGCAAAGCGAGGGATTTAGCCGCGCAGCCGCGATTCAGCCGGTTTCTGTTGCCAGCAGGGCGCGTAAACCGGTGCGATAGTCCGGATATTTCAGGGTTACCCCCAATTCATCCAGTATTTTCCGGTTAGAGACCTTCTTCGATTCGGCATAGAAACTGCGGGCCATCGGCGTCATTTCCGCCGTGTCGAAATCCTCGGCCTCGGGCAACGGGTGGTGCAACAGTCTGGCGGCTTCGGCGATTACCTCTTGCGGGGGGGCGGGGTCGTTGTCGCAAACGTTGTAGATGCTGCCACCAACGGGGGCGCGCATGGACGCATGCACGACCTGCGCGATATCCTCGACGTGGGTGCGGCTGAACACCTGCCCCTTTTTGACGATGCGCCGCGCGGTTCCGGCCCTGACCTTGGCAAACGGTCCGCGCCCGGGGCCGTATATTCCGGCAAGCCGGAAAATATGAACCGGCAGGCCGCTGTCGCGCCACATGTCCAGCCACGCTGCCTCGGCCGCGACGCGCAATTCACCGCGGCGGGTGGCGGGGCGCAGGTCGGAATTTTCATCGACCCAGCCGCCGTCGCGGTTGCCGTAAACCGCTGTGGTGGACAAATATCCCAGCCATGCGATCCGGTCCGCTTGCGCTCTGATCCGGTCCGCCAGCGCTGCCAACACCGGGTCGCCCGCCTCGGTCGGGGCGGCGGAAACCAGAATATGCGTGGCAGACCGGATAGCTGCGTCAACATCCTCGCCCGGCCACAGGATCGCCTCGACCCCGCTCTGGCGTATGGCCTCCAGACTTTCGGGGGATCTGGTCGTGCCGATCACGCGCCAGCCTTCGCCGGACAAGGGGGTGCCTATAAATCCGGCGCTATAGCCGTATCCGAAAACCAGCAGTGTTTTCATTGTCTATCCTTTTGGCCGGCAATATGGCCGTTTGAAAACGCTCTGGCAAGAACGCACAAAAAAGGGGGGCGATTCGCCGCCCCCCCTGGTGTTTCGCGCTTTGGCGATCAGGTTTTCGGGATAATGAAAATCTCCACCCGCCGGTTTTTCTGCCGCCCTTCCGCCGTTCCGTTCGAGGCAACAGGTTGTGTTTCCCCCGCACCGATGGCGACGATCCGGCCCGGTTTCACCCCGTCCGAGGTCAGAATCCCGCGCACTGCCCGTGCGCGTTGCTCGGACAGGGCCTGATTATAGGCAACCGTGCCGGTGTTGTCGGTATGTCCGACCACGCGAATACGGGTGTTGGGATACTGGTTCATACTGGCGGCCAGCTTGTCCAGATCGTTCAGAACGGTGGATTTGATGACGGCACTGTCAGTGGCAAAGGTGATTGCCTCGGGCAGGGACACGATCAACTGGCTGCCGGTGTTGACGATGCCGACATCGCTGCCGATCGCGGCGCGCAAGGCCTGTTCCTGTTTGTCCAGATCCGCACCGATCGCCCCGCCGATCGCCCCGCCGATTGCGGCACCGATGACCGTGCCGGTGGAATTGTTGGATACCGCATTTCCGAACAACCCGCCGACAACGGCACCGATCCCGATACCGGTATTGGTGTTGTTGGCCGTGCCGTCCGGATTGGTGCATGCCGACAGGAACAGCGCGCCGGATACGACAACAATACTCATAGATTTCAGTGCAACCATCGCAAAAATCCTTCTGTGATAATGGTATACCGCGACCGCCGGCTGAAACATCCGGTGGCCTTCGTGTGCGACCATAGGCGGGTTCGAAAACGAATAAAACACCCTAAGCAAAGTTTCGCTTAGTTTGCGTCCAGCCGCGCGGCCTCGTAAGCCAGCATGGCGCGCTTGACCGGCAAGCCCCAGTGATAGCCGCCCAGCCCGCCGGATTTGCGCAGGGCGCGGTGGCAGGGGATCAGCCAGCTGACCGGATTTTTGCCCACAGCGGTGCCGACCGCGCGCACGGCTTTCGGGTTGCCGATGTGCTGTGCGATCTCGGAATAGGTGGTGACATGGCCGGACGGGATGGCCAGCAGGGCCTCCCATACCTTGATCTGGAACGGCGCGCCGATCAGGTGCAACGGGGTGTCCTGTTGCCTGAAGGCGGCGCCGACCCAGGGGGCAATCGCCTGCGGGTCCGCGACGAAATCCGCCTCGGGCCAGCGGGCGGTCATGTCGTCCATCGCGACCTCGCGCCCGAATTCCTGCGCGAAGGCCAGCCCGCAGAGGCCGCGCGTGGTGCCCATGGCCAGCACCTCGCCGAAGGGGGAGTCGAACCAGCCGGTGCGGATCGTCAGCCCCGCGCCGCCACGGGCGTATTCGCCGGGGGACATGGCCTCCCATTTTACAAACAGGTCGTGCAGGCGCGAGGCGCCGGACAGGCCGGTTTCGCCGGCGGTTTCCAGCACCGAGAACCGCTCGCGCAGCAGGTTTCGGGCGTGGTCCAGCGCCAGATATTGCTGATAGCGTTTCGGGCTGACCCCGACCCACTGGCTGAACACCCGCTGGAAATGCGCCGGCGACAGGCCGACGGCGGCGGCGGTCTGTTCCAGCGTCGGCTGTTCCGGCGCGCAAGAGTCGATAAAGGCAATCGCGCGGGCGATCAGCGCATAGTGATAGGGGGTCTTGCTGTCGATCCGGTTCATGTCGCACCTTGTTGTCGTCTGGGTGACCAATCTAGCGCAAATGCGCCGCCCCGCCACCCGAATCCTGCGCATTGGGCTTGCCAAGGGTTTCGCTGTCGTGGCAGGTGGAGGCCATGACAGCACAACTCGACTATATGACCATCCGCGAGATCTTTCGCCGTTTTCAGGCCAGCGAGCCGGAACCGAAGGGGGAGCTGGACCACGTCAACGCCTATACCCTCGTGGTTGCGGTGGCCCTGTCGGCGCAGGCGACGGATGTCGGGGTGAACAAGGCAACGAAAGAGCTGTTCAGGATCGCCGACACGCCGGAAAAAATGCTGGCACTGGGCGAGGAAGGGCTGATCGAACATATCAAGACCATAGGCCTGTTTCGCAACAAGGCGAAGAATGTTATCAAGCTCAGCCGGATTCTGGTGGAGGAATACAACAGCGAGGTGCCCTCGTCCCGCGCGGCGCTGGTCAGCCTGCCGGGGGTGGGGCGCAAGACGGCGAATGTGGTGCTGAACATGTGGTTCCACTATCCGGCGCAGGCGGTGGATACGCATATCTTCCGTTTTGGCAACCGCACCGGTGTGGCGGCGGGCAAGGATGTGCTGGCCGTCGAGCGCGCGATCGAGGACAACGTGCCGGTCGAATTCCAGCAACACGCCCACCACTGGATGATTCTGCACGGGCGGTATATATGCAAGGCGCGCAAACCCGTTTGTGCCAACTGTATTATTGCCGACCTGTGCAAATCCGAGGATAAAACAATATGAAAAAGTATCAGGTTGTCGGCATCGGCAATGCCATCGTGGACGTTCTTGCCCAGATCGAGGACGCATTCCTGACCGCCAACGGCGTCGAAAAGGGCATCATGCAACTGATCGATACGGCCCGCGCAAGCGAATTGTACAACGCTATGGGGCCGGCGCGCGAGGTCTCCGGCGGGTCGGCGGCAAATACCATTGCCGGGCTTGCAATGCTGAAGGTGCCGACGGCCTATGTCTCGAAAATCAAGGACGACCAGCTGGGTGGAATTTTCGCGCATGACATCCGCGCACAGGGGGCGGTTTTCGAAACGCCGCTGGCACCGAAGGGCCATTCCGACGAGACGGGCCGCTCGATGATTCTGGTGACGCCGGACGGCGAGCGTTCGATGAATACCTATCTCGGCGTGTCCGAATTCCTGACGCCGGACGATATCGACGAGGGCATGATGGCCGATACCGAGTGGCTGTATCTGGAGGGCTACCGTTTCGACGGCCCCGAAAGCCACGCGGCCTTTGCCAAGGCGATCAATGCCTGTCGCGGGGCGGGGGGGAAGGTCTCGATCACCCTGTCCGATCCGTTTTGTGTGGAGCGGCACCGCGCGGCGTTTCTGGCGATGATCCGCGCCGACATCGACCTGCTGTTCTGCAACGAACACGAGCTGAAATCCCTGTATGAAACCGATGATCTGGGCGTTGCCATGACCCTTGCGGCGGCGGATGTGGAAACCGTCGCCTGCACCGTGGGCGAGCGCGGCGCCTATATCGCCAACGGCGGGCAGGAAATCCACGCGCCGGCCACCGAAACGCATGTAGAGGACGCAACCGGTGCCGGCGACCTGTTCGCGGCCGGTTTCTTCTATGGTTTGATCAACAGCCGCGATTACCTGACCTGCGGGCGCATGGGCTGCGTCGCGGCGGGCGAGGTGATCAGCCATATCGGCGCGCGCCCCGAGGCCGACCTCGGCGACCTGTTCGCCGCCGAAGGGCTGGTTTAGCCCGCGCCCCTATACATCGGCGGGTTTTCCGGCTAGAAGCCGCGCAAATCCATTGTTTCGCGGCGAAACCCCGCGCGGCACCCCTGCCGCGCCCGATCCGCGACCCGTATTCCGAAAGAGAATAACATGACCGAGACTACAAGCGTCCACCCGACGCTGGCGCAAGCGTTGGAAAAACGCGGATACGCCGACATGACCCCTGTGCAACACGCCGTGCTTGCCGCCGGACTGGAGGGCGCCGACCTGCTGGTTTCCGCGCAAACCGGATCGGGCAAGACCGTGGCCTTTGGCCTTGCGATCGCGCCGACGCTGTTGGGCAAGGCCGAAAAATTCCCTTACGCACCCGCCCCCGTCGCCCTCGCCATCGCCCCGACGCGCGAACTGGCGTTGCAGGTGAAACGCGAGCTGGAATGGCTGTATGAAGGCACCGGCGCAACGATTGCATCCTGCGTTGGCGGCATGGATTACCGCGCCGAGCGGCGCACGCTGGAACGGGGCGCGCAGATCGTTGTCGGCACGCCGGGGCGGTTGCGCGACCATATCGAGCGTCGCTCGCTGGATCTGTCGATGATCCGCGCCGTGGTGCTGGACGAGGCGGACGAGATGCTGGACCTCGGGTTTCGCGACGAGCTCGAGTTCATCCTCGGTGCCGCCCCGCAGGACCGCCGCACCCTGTTGTTTTCCGCCACGGTGCCGCGTTCCATCGCCAGTCTGGCGGAACGCTACCAGCGCGACGCGGTGCGGGTCAAAACCGAGGCCGAGCAATCCCAGCATGTCGATATCGAATACCGCGCCCTGACCGTCGCCCACAACGACGAGGAAAACGCGATTCTGAACGTGCTGCGCTATTACGAAGCAAAAAATGCCATCGTATTCTGCAACACCCGTGCTGCGGTGAATCACCTGACGGCGCGCCTTGGCAACCGCGGGTTTTCCGTTGTCGCCCTGTCTGGCGAGCTGTCGCAGAACGAACGCACGCATGCGCTTCAGGCCATGCGCGACGGGCGGGCGCGGGTCTGTGTTGCCACTGATGTGGCGGCGCGCGGCATCGATTTGCCGAATCTGGAGCTGGTCATCCATGCCGACCTGCCGAAAAACCGCGAGGGTCTGTTGCATCGTTCCGGCCGCACGGGCCGTGCCGGCCGCAAGGGGGTCAGCGCGCTGATCGTTCCGTCCCGCGCCCGTCGCCGCACCGAACGTCTGCTGCAAAACGCCAAGGTCAATGCCACATGGGATACCCCGCCAAGCGCCGACGAGGTGCTGCGCCGCGACGACGAGCGGATCTTGCAGGACACGACGCTGAACGAACCGCTAACCGCCGCCGAGTCCGAGTTCGCGCAGGAACTGCTGAACCGTTTCGGTGCGCAACAGATCGCCGGCGCGCTGGTCAAGGCCTACCGCAAGGGCCGTTCGGCCCCCGAAGAATTGCGCGCCCCCTCCGAGGCCGACAACAAGCCGCGTTCGCGCAACGATTTCGACGGCGGGGTCTGGTTCTCGTTGTCCATCGGCCACAAGCAAAAGGCCGAGCCGCGCTGGATGCTGCCGATGCTGGCCAAGAACGGCAAGCTGAAAAAGGGCGAGATCGGCTCCATCCGTATCCAGCAGATGGTCAGCTATGTCGAGATTTCCCCGAAAGCCGCCGAACGGTTCATCAATGCTATCGGGCCGGAAATGAAGCTGGAAAAATCCATTACCATCACCAAAATCGACGGCATTCCCGAGGCCGTGAAAAATGCTCCGGCCGAACGCAAGCCGTTCAAGGGGCGCAAGCCGCACCGGGGTAAACCCGACGGCAACAAGCCGGACCGCAAGCCGCGCAACAAGGACTTTGACAAGCCCAAACCCAAATCCGCAAAAAAGAAACGCCCGAAAAAGAAAGACCGGCAGGGCTGATATACGCGCCGCTTCCTCTTGATCCCAATATGTTAGTGTGTAATAACTAGCTGAATTCGGAAATGGAGAGAATTATGAAAAAATGCAAACTGTGCTGGTCGATAACGATCTTGTTGATCGCCTTTATCGCCGTAATGGGCTACAAGTTCGTTGTTGTCGGCAGTGTCGAGGTCGGCGACGACGGTCGTACCGCAGTTCTGGTCACGGATGGCGAGCGCCAGATGATTCTGGGGGAAATGCGGGTATTTCTGGAAGGGGTGCAGGGCATCACAAGCGCTATCGCCAATGATGACATGCCACAGGTGGCCACCCTTGCCACCAGCGTCGGCATGGCATCGACCGGCGGCGAGCCGGCGGGGCTGATCGCGAAACTGCCGCTCGAATTCAAAACGCTGGGCATGTCCACGCACCAGGCGTTCGACGATCTCGCTAAAACCGCAACCGACACTGGTGATTCGCAACTGGTGCTGTCGCAATTCAGCGATATTATGCTGAACTGTACGGCGTGCCACGGGGGATACCGGTTCAAGGTTACCAACCCGTAAAGGTATATCATGACAGTCAGGACCAGAAAAAGCGCCGCCGACAGAAAAACCGAGATTGTGGAAACCGCGATCCGGCTGGCCGCCGATATTGGTCCTGACCGCCTGACAACCGAACGTCTGGCCAGGGAAATCGGCATATCGCAACCTGCCATATTTCGCCACTTCCCGACGAAAGCCGCGATCTGGGAAAGCGTCGCCGAGCGGATCGGCACGTTGATGGCCGAAAGGGTTGCCGTCGATGAAACCGCGCCGCCGGATAAAATGCTGGTGTCGAGCGTTCTGGCACAACTGGCATTCATCCAGACGACACCGGCCATTCCGGCCATTCTGTTTTCGCGTGAACTGCATGCGCAAAACGAATCCCTGCGTCGTAATTTTGCCGCGCTGATGGCCCGTCGCCATCAAGCCCTCGGCGCGATGGTAGCCGGCGCCATTGACACCGGCGTGTTCCGTTCCACTCTGGATCCCGACACCGCCGCCTATCTGGTTTTGACGTTGATTCAGGGGCTTGCGATGCGCTGGTCGCTCGAAAATCGCGGCTTCGATCTGGTGGCCGAGGGCGAACGTCTTATGGCGCTGCAAATGGCGGCATTTGTCGCCCGAGTTGCGATCTCTTGAATTGTAACTTCCGGCAAACCGCTGTAGTCCTGTGTCGAACGCGAACCCAGCAGGGATCAGGCATATGAGCAGCAAAACCACCCATTTCGGTTTCCAGACTGTGGACGAAGACGCCAAGGCGGGCATGGTCCACGGAGTATTCACCAACGTCGCTTCGAAATACGACATCATGAACGACGCCATGAGCCTCGGCATCCACCGTATCTGGAAGGATGCGATGATGGACTGGCTGGCGCCGCGCAAAGGCACGAAACTGCTGGATGTGGCCGGCGGCACCGGCGACATCTCCTTCCGGTTTCTACAACGCGCCGGACAGGCCCATGCGACTGTTTTCGACATGACACAATCCATGCTGGACGAGGGCCGCAAACGGGCCGAGGCGGCGCAGATGCAGGACAACCTCGACTGGGTCTGCGGTGATGCGATGGCCCTGCCGTTCGACGACAACAGCTTTGACGTCTACACCATCAGTTTCGGCATCCGCAACGTCACCCGTATTCAGGACGTGATAAACGAGGCTTACCGGGTGCTGAAACCCGGCGGGCGCTTTATGTGTCTGGAATTTTCGGCAATCCCCAATCCGGCGATGCAATGGGCCTATGACCGCTACAGCTTCAACGTGATACCGCCGCTTGGCAAACTGATCGCCAACGACCGGGACAGCTACCAGTATCTGGTTGAATCGATCCGCAAGTTTCCGAAACAGGAACCGTTCGCGCAGATGATCCGCGACGGCGGGTTTGCACAAGTGAAATACCGTAACCTGTCGCTGGGTATCGCCGCGCTGCATTCGGGCTGGAAAATATGAGGGGGCCGCACAATATCTGGCGGCTGATCCGCACCGGCGCCACCTTTGAACGCGCGGGCGCCATGAAAGTGGCGCTGGAGGCGATGAACGCACCCCGTTCCGTCCGCATCGTGGCGCGGATTATCGGCTGGCCGGTGCAGTGGCTGGGGTTGCGCGGCGATCCCTCGCAACCGCCGGTGCTGCGGGCGCTGACGGCGCTTGGCCCTGCCTACATCAAGTTCGGGCAACTGATGTCCACCCGCCCCGATGTGGTCGGGCCGGAGCTGGCGCACGAGTTGCGGGTGTTGCAGGACAAGCTGCCACCGTTCGAAACCGATGTGGCCAAGGCCGAGGTGGAAAAAGAACTCGGCATCAAAATCGACGAGGTATTTTCCGAATTTTCCGAACCCGTCGCTGCCGCATCGCTGGCGCAGGTGCACAAGGCGGTCGTGCGCGACACTGGCCGCGTCGTGGCCGTAAAGGTCTTGCGCCCGGGTATCGAGCGGGCGTTTTTGCGTGATGTGGATGCGTTCTACCTTGCCGCTGCCATCATCGAATTTGTCGCGCCGTTTTCCCGCCGCCTGCGTCCGCGCGCCGTTATCGCGCATTTTCACGGTGTGGTAAAAGGCGAACTGGATTTGCGGATGGAGGCATCCGCCGCCGACGAATTCGCGCACAACACCCGCAACGATCCCGGCTTTTCCGTGCCGGCGCTGGTGTGGGAACTGTCGGCCCGTCGCGTGTTGACCACCGAATGGGCCGAAGGCATCCCGCTGGGTGATATCCCCGCGATTCTGGCCACCGGACAGGATCCGGTGGAATTCGCCACCCGCATCCTGCAAACATTCCTGCGCCACGCGCTGCGCGACGGGTTTTTCCATGCGGATATGCATCAGGGCAACCTGAAACGCGGCCCGAACGGCGATCTGATTGCGCTGGATTTCGGTATCATGGGCCGGATCGACACCTATACCCGCCGTGTTTACGCCGAGATCCTGTTCGGCTTTTTGCAACGGGACTATCGCCGCGTCGCCGAGGTGCATTTCGAGGCGGGCTATGTTCCCGCCGATCAGGATGTAGACGCTTTCGCACAGGCGCTGCGCTCCGTCGGCGAGCCGATTTTCGATTTCCACGCCAGCCAGGTATCGATGGGCCGCCTGTTCGCGCATCTGTTCGAGGTAACCGAACAATTCGGGATGCAAACCCGAACCGAGCTGATCCTGCTGCAACGCACGATGGTCGTGGTCGAAGGCGTCGCCCGCACCCTGTCCGAAGACATCAACATGTGGGAGGTCGCGCGTCCGGTGATCGAAACCTACATCCGCGACAACATCGGCCCCAAGGCCATCGCCCGCGACCTCGGCGCGACCTTGCGCGTTCTGGCCCGTTTCGGCCCGCGTTTGCCGGAAATCGCCGAACGTGTGTTGCGCGATGCCGGAACCGGACCCGAAGCGGCCCCCAAACGCCCCCCGGCAATGCTGTGGGGGCTTGGCGGACTGGCTGCCGGACTGGTATTGGCGTGGTTGTTGGGATAACGCCACGCCAGATTGACCACGGCAAAGCGTGCCGCTAGAACACGCCGACGGCCCCGTAGCTCAGCTGGATAGAGCGGCCCCCTCCTAAGGGGCAGGTCAGAGGTTCGAATCCTCTCGGGGTCACCAGTTTCCGGATGCACCGGTTCATACGCAAAAGCCCCGCCATTGCTGACGGGGCTTTCGGGTTTTCCGTTCAAACCTGTCAGGCGGCGGCCACCGCCCGCGCGGTCAGAACCTTGACCAGATGGGCGCGGTAGGCACCCGACCCGTGCAAGTCGCTGATCATGCCGTCGGCATCCACTGACAACCCGTCAAGCGCATCGGCACTGAAGTTGGCCGACAGCGCCTCTTCGGCGGCAGTCCAGCGATGCACGCCTTCCTCGGACGCGCCCGTCACGGCGACCCGCACCGTGTTGCCAAACCGGGCCACGAACACCCCGACCAGTGCAAACCGCGAAGCCGGCTGGTCAAACTTCTGATAGCATGCGGCGTCGGGAACAGGAAATTCCACCGCAGTAATGATTTCGCCATCTTCCAGCGCAGTGGTGAACATCCCGTCAAAGAAGTCATCCGCCGCAATGGTCCGCCTGTCGGTGATGATCGTGGCACCGCATGCCAGAACCGCCGCCGGATAATCCGCCGACGGGTCGTCGTTGGCCAGACTGCCGCCGATGGTGCCACGGTTGCGCACCGCCGGATCGCCAATATTGCCCGCCAGCGCCGAGATCGCCCCGTAACCGCCGGATGCGACCTCGGCGTGGGTGACCGCGCCGCCGATATTCAGCACCTTGCCGTCCGAGTCGATCTCCTTCATCTCGGCAATGCCGGTCAGCGAGACCAGCTTGGCCGGCGACGCCAGCCGCTGCTTCATGGTCGGGATCAGGGTTTGTCCCCCGCCGAGCGCCTGCGCGTCCTCGGAAGCAAGCGCCGCCACCGCCTCGGCCACTGTCGAAGGTTTTTCAAATTCGAAGTTGTACATGTCGCTTCTCCCTTACTTCGCAGCCTGGATAGCTTCCCAGACCCGGGCGGGTGTGGCAGGCATATCGATGTGGGTGATCCCGTAGTCCGACAGCGCGTCGACCACGGCATTGATGACCGCCGGTGGCGATCCGATCGCCCCCGCCTCGCCACAGCCTTTGACGCCCAGCGGGTTGTGGGTGCAGGGCGTCTGGCAGGAATGGTCCACCGTATAGTTCGGCAGATCATCGGCCCGCGGCATGGTATAATCCATGTAAGAACCGCTCAACAACTGCCCGTCCGAATCATAGACGCAGTGTTCAAGCAATGCCTGCCCGATCCCCTGCGCGATGCCGCCATGCACCTGCCCGTCAACGATCATCGGGTTGATGATGTTGCCGAAATCGTCGGCGGCGGCAAAGGAGCAGACCTCGACCTTGCCGGTGTCGGGATCGACCTCCACCTCGCAGGCATAGGCGCCCGAGGGGTAGGTGAAGTTGGCCGGATCGTAGAAGGCGGTTTCTTCCAGCCCCGGCTCCAGATCCTCAAGCGGATAGTTGTGCGGGACATAGGCCGCAAGGGTCACGTCCCCCCAGGCCACCGATTTGTCGGTGCCGGCAACGGTGAACTCGCCGTTGGCCAGCTCGATATCGTCCTCGCCGGCCTCCAGCAGATGCGCGGCGATTTTCTTGGCCTTGGCGATAACCTTTTCGGCCGCCTTGACCATGGCAGACCCGCCCACCGCCAACGAGCGGGAACCGTAGGTCCCCATGCCCATCGGGATTTTCGCGGTATCGCCATGCACGATATCGATCTGGCTTTCGTCGATCCCGATCATCTCGGCAATCACCTGCGGAAAGGCCGTCTCGTGCCCCTGCCCGTGACTGTGCGAACCGGTCATGACAGAAATCGAGCCGGTCGCGTTCACCCGCACCGTGGCGGATTCATACAGACCGGCGCGCGCGCCAAGCTGCCCGACGAGGTTCGACGGCGCAATACCGCAAGCCTCGATATAATGGGCGATGCCCAGACCGCGCAGCTTGCCGTTTTTGGCGCTCTCGGCCTTGCGGGCCTCGAAACCGGCCAGATCGGCGATCTCCTCGATCTTGTCCATCGTCGCGTCGTAGTTGCCCGTGTCGTATTCCACCGCAACAGGGGTGGCATAGGGGAACTGGTCCGGCTTGATGAAATTCTGCCGGCGCAGCGCAATCGGGTCCACGCCCAGCTCCCGCGCCGCCTTGTCGATCACCCGCTCCAACTGGAACGAGGCCTCGGGACGGCCGGCGCCGCGATAGGCATCGACCGGCACCGTGTTGGTAAACACCGCCTTGACGTTCACATAGATCAGCGGCGTGGTATAATTCCCCGCCATCAGCGTGCCATGCAGCCACGTCGGCACCGAAGGCGCAAAGGTGGACAGATAGGCGCCCATGTTGGCGTAGGTATCGGTGCGCACGGCCAGGAAATTGTTGTCCTTGTCCAGCGCCAGTTCGATCTTGGTGACATGATCGCGCCCGTGGGCATCGGACATGAAGGCCTCGGACCGCGACGAGGTCCATTTGACCGGACGCCCCACCGCCTTGGCCGCGAAGGTGCAGAAGGCCTCTTCGGCGTAATGGAAAATCTTGGTGCCGAAACCACCGCCGACATCGGGCGAGACGACACGCAGTTTATGCTCGGGGATACCCAGCACGAACGCCCCCATCAGCAGCCGGATCACATGCGGGTTCTGGCTGGTGGTATAAAGCGTGTGTTCCTCGTTCGAGGCATCATATTCCCCGATCGCCACGCGCGGCTCCATCGGGTTGGCCACCAGACGGTTGTTGCGCAATTCCAGCGTGGTGACATGGGCGGCGTTTTTGATCGCCTCGTCCACGGCCTCGCGGTTTTCCTCGACAAAACCCCAATCGAAACACAGGTTGCTGGTCAGGTCGTCATGCACCTTGGTCGCGCCGTCTTTCAACGCATCTTTCATGTCGATCACGGCGGGCAGTTCGGTGATGTCGATATCCAGCACCTCGGCCGCATCGCGGGCCTGTTCCAGTGTCTCGGCCACCACGGCGGCAATCGGGTCGCCCACATGGCGCACCTTGCCTTGTGCCAGCACCGGATGCGCCGGTTCCTGCATCACTTCGCCGAAACGGTCGGTCACCTGCCAGCCGCAAGGCACGCCGCCGACGCCCTCGAAATCCGCGCCGGTGAAAATGCGCACGACGCCGGGCATGTTTTCCGCCCCGGACGTGTCGATCGTGTTGATGGTTCCGTGTGCCACGTCCGAACGCACGAAATACACATACGTCTGGTTCGGGGCGTTGATGTCATCGGTATACTTGCCGTTTCCGGTCAGAAACCGGACGTCCTCGCGCCGCTTGGGGCTGGCGCCTATGCCATGGTCCTTGGGCATTGTTATTCCTCCTGTTGATCCGGTTCCGCGCGCTTATCCCAACTGGGCAGCAGCAGCCTGAACGGATTTTACGATGTTGTGATAGCCGGTGCAGCGGCAGATATTGCCTTCCAGATGCTTGCGGATCTCGGCCTCGGTCGGGTTGGCGTTGCCGGCCAGCAGGTCCGCCGCCGCCATCACCATGCCCGGCGTGCAGAAACCGCATTGCAAGCCGTGATGCTCCTGAAACGCCGCCTGAATGACGCCAAGCGAGCCGTCCGCGTTCGCCATCCCCTCGATGGTTTTTACCTCGGCCCCGTCGGCCTCCAGTGCCAGCATGGTGCAGCCTTTGACGGCCACGCCGTTCACATGCACCGTGCAGGCACCGCACTGGCTGGTGTCACAGCCAACGTGTGTGCCGGTCAGTTTCAGGTCGTCGCGCAGGAATTGCGACAGCAAGGTGCGCCCTTCGACCTCGCCCGTGACGGTCTTGCCGTTCACGGTCATTGTTACAGATGGCATGTTTTCCTCCCATGTTTCTGTTATGTGTTTTTGCCGGTCAGCTTGCGGAACCATCCCTTTTTGGGCTTTTCCTCCGCTTCCGCCGTTTCTTCTTCCTCTTCTTCTTCGGGTGGCGCTACGGCCATCTCGAAATTCTCGAAAAACTTGTCGGCCAGTTTCTTGGCCACACCCGACACCACGCGCGAGCCAAGCTGCGCCAGCTTGCCGCCCACCTTGGCCTCGACCGTATAGGCCAGTTCCGTGCCGCCCTCGACATCCGCCAGCCGCACCAGCGCGCCGCCCTTGGCAAAACCGGCGGCACCGCCCTTGCCCTCGCCGACGATACGGTAACTCTCGGCCTCGACGATATCGGTCAGGGTAACGACACCCTTGAAGGTGGCTTTTACCGGCCCGACTTTCTGGGTCACGACAGCCTCGAAACCGTCGGCGGCGTTGCCGGTCATTTCCTTGCAACCGGGGATACTGGCCTGCAACACATCGACACTGTTCAGCGCCTCCCAGACCGTTTGCCGGTCGGCCGCAATAATTCGACTACCTTCCAGTTCCATCTCACCCCGTTATCTTCCGTTGCGTCAGACGGTCACAGTGGCACGAGGGTCACAACCGAAACAAGAAAAATTTTTGCCAGTCGATCAACTTTCGGCCAAGTCCCGCCACGCGGCCCATTCTTCGGGGGTATCGAGGTCGGTCACCGCCGCCTCGCCACGGGTTTGCACATCATGCAAATACTCCGGCGCCCCGCGCACCACATCGCGCGCACCGCGATCCCCCGCCAGCGCCGCAAGGGATTCAAAGAACCGCCGCCCGAACAACACCGGATGCCCCGCCTTGCCCGATTCCGTCACCGCGCGGCAGATTTCACACCCCTGCGCCGGATCGAACGCGGCGACCAGCGCGTCAAAATCCGCCGGAGTCACATCGGGCATATCGCCAAAGGCCAGCACCACCGCGTCGCAATCGTCCGACAGCGCCGCAATCCCCGCCCGGACCGAGGCCGCCATGCCCTCGGCCCGGTCCGGTGCCTCGTGCAAATCAAGGTCCAGCCCCGCCAGCGCCTCGCGCCGCGCGGCCGCGTCCGGCGGCAAAACCACATGCACCCGATCCGCAACACTGGCCAACGCCACCTCTGCCGCGTGGCGCAGCATCGGCTTGCCGCCGACATCCTCCAGCAGTTTGTCGCGCCCCCGCATCCGGCGCGAGGCCCCCGCCGCCAACAGCAAAATTTCGACCTTCGGCCGCTTGCGGCTGTCCGGCAAACCGCTGCGCGGCTGCGGACGGGTCGGGATTTCCTTGAGCAAACCACCCACCCCCATCGCGGCAATGTCCTGCGCGCGCACCTCCAGCCCGCAGGCCAGCCGCTCCAGCACCCAGTCGGCCCCGTTCAGCGCCGGCGAGCGGGCGCAGCCGGGCAGGCCGACCACCGGCCGCCGCCCCAATGCGCCAAGGAACAGCAGATTGCCCGGATCGACCGGCATCCCGAAACGCTCCAGCCTGCCACCCGCCGCGCGCAGGGCCTGCGGGCCGACGTCGTTTGCATCCGAGGTGGCCGAGCCGGCGAGGATCAGGATCACCTCTCCCGCCACCCGCGCCAGCGCCCCGGCCAGCGCCGCTTCGGTGTGGGGAACCATCTCGACCTCTTCCAGCGTGATGCCCAGCGCGTTCAGCCGCGCCTCCACCACCCGCCGCCCCTTTTCCAGCACCGAAGGTTTCATATCCGGCACCTCGCTCAGCACCAGTCCGGCGGTTTTCACCGTGAACGGCACCACACGCAGCGCCCCGTTCACACCGGCCAGCACCCCGGCCACGCGGGCGCTGTCGACGGCGTAGGGAATGACCTTGACCGTGGCCACCAGCGCCCCCGACGCCACCCGTTTCATATCCGGCAGGGTTGCCACGGTAATCGCCGGATCGACCGAGTTGAACCGCTGGACCGCCGCCGCATCCACCTGCACCAGCCCCGCCGCGTCGGCCTGAATATTCACCCGTCCGGCGAAGGGCGCGCCAAGGCGCAAAGCCGCCTCTGCCGCATCCGGCACCAGCGCGCGGGCCAATGTCTGCGCCGCCTCGTCCTCGGGCATGTCCTCCGGTTCCAGCCGCGCAACGGTGACTTCGGCAATACCGGCCGCGCGCAGGGCCGCAATGTCCTCTGCCGCCAGCCGCACCCCCTTTTTCAACCGCCGCTCTCCGGCCCTCAACGAATAGGCAAGGATCGCCCCTTCGGCCTCGTCCACAGGAACCGGCCCGAATTTCATCGCCGCGTCTCCGGCCGGCGTAGGCGTTCGGTGATTTCGGCCATGATCGACACGGCAATTTCCGCCGGAGTTTTCGCCCCGATATCCGCCCCGACCGGCGCGTGGATCTTCGCGATTTCCGACGCCGAAAATCCTGCCGCCTCCAGCCGCGCCACCCGTTTCGCATGGGTGCGGCTGGACCCGAGACAGCCGAGGTAGAACACGTCCGACCGCAAGGCCACCTGTATCGCCGGATCGTCGATCTTGGGGTCGTGCGACAGGGTCACCACGGCACAACGCCCGTCCAGCCCCTCGGCCTGCAAGGCCTCGTCCGGCCAGTCATGCACCAGCCGCTCGTTCGGGAAACGGGCCTCGCTGGCAAAGGCGGCGCGCGGGTCGATCACCACGGGATCATAACCGGCCAGTCGCGCCATCCGCACCAGCGGTTGCGCGATATGCACCGCGCCGACAACCATCATCCGCAAGGGCGGGTTGTGGATATTGACGAAGGTTTCGCCCTCGAATCCCGACTTGCCGGCCACGAAACGCGCGCGATATTCCGGCGCGTCCCCGGCCACAACCACACGGCGCGACCAGTCCGCAGGATCGACCACATAGGCCGCCGCGCGACGGTCCTTGCGGTGCGCCGCCAGTTCCTCCAGCAACCCGACCGACGGTCCTTGCCCGACGCCCACCGGCTCCACCAGCACGCGGATGGTGCCGCCACAGGCCAGACCGACGGCAAAGGCCTCCTCATTCGTCACGCCGTATTCCAGTATGCGCGGCTGCCCGTCGGTCAGGGCCTCCAGTGCCTCCTCCACCACCGCGCCCTCGACACAGCCGCCGGAAACCGAGCCGGTGATTTCCGCATCCTCGCTGATCGCCAATTGCGAGCCGACGCCGCGCGGGGCCGATCCCCACGTCTGCACCACGGTCGCCAGCGCCGCACCCTTGCCGGCCGCAACCCATTCCAATGCCTGTTCGACTATCCGGTCATATTCCGCCATCACGCTTCCCCCATCATCGCCATCAGCCGCGCTTTTTCGCCCATGTCGTCAGGGCGGGTCAGCGCATCGGCCAAGGCCTCCAGCGAGGCTATATTATGCCCCGCGCGGAAACTGTCCACATTGGGCAGCATTTCGCGAATCCCCCGCGCTTTCGGCGCAAACCCGTCCCAGCGCAACAGCGGATTCAGCCAGATCACCTTTTTCGCCGACAGTTGCAGCCGCTGCATTTCCGCCGACAGCCGCTCGGGCGCGTCGCGGTCCAGCCCGTCGGTGATCAGCAGAACCACCGCCCCTTGCCCCAGCACACGGCGCGACCAGTCGCGGTTGAAGGCATGCAGGCATTCGCCGATCCGCGTTCCGCCCTCCCAGTCCTGCGCCTCGGCCCCTGCCGCCGCCAGCGCCGCGTCCACGTCGCGTTGTTTCAAATGCCGCGTGATGTTGGTCAGCCGTGTGCCGAAGGTAAAGGAATGCACCTGCGCCCAGCCTGCACCTTTGGCATTGCTGGCCGCGTGCAGGAAATGCAGAACAGCGCGGGAATAGGCGGACATGGAACCGCTGATATCGCACAACGCCACCAGATTGGGCCAGCGGATCCTGCGTTGCTGCATCGACAGCGCGCGGATTTCCCCGCCCGAGCACATCGCCTTGCGCATGGTGCCGCGCCAGTCGGCAATCCGCCCGCGGGCCGAAGGCGCGGTGCGGCGCGAGGCCAGCGGTTTCACCGGCAGGGCAATGCGCGCGATCATGCGTTTTGCCTCGGCCATCTCTGCCGTGGACATCTGTTCGAAATCGAGGGATTTCAACACCTCCTGCCCCGAATAGGTCAGCGAGGCATCGACCTCGATCCCGGTGCCGTCCTCCTCCGCCTGTTCCGGCACTTCGGCCTCGGCCCCGTCCAGCAGGGCCTCGGCCGCGCGTTTCTCGGCGGCTTCGGCAGGGCGTTCCTGCTGCACGCCGCGAATGGCGGGCAGCATCAGGGCCATCATGTGTTCCAGATACTGCGGGTCGCGCCAATACAGGCGGAAAACCTGCGCGAACACCAGCCGGTGTTCGGGGCGCGAGACGAAACAGGCGTGCAGCGTCCAGAAAAAGTCCCGCTTGTCGGTAAACCCTGCCACCTGCACCGCGCGGATTGCGTCCATCACCCGCCCCGTGCCGACCGGCAGGCCCGCCTTGCGCAGGGCGCGGGCGAAATGGGTAATGTTGGCGACAAACTTGCCGTCTGCGGGGACGGGCAAGTCGGCGAATTGCACCATCAGTCGGCCATCCCGGCGCTGGCCTTCGCCTCGGCCAGCACCCGCGCCGCTTCGGAGCCTTGCAGCTTGGCAATGTCGTCCTGATATTTCAGGATCGCCCCCAATGTGTCGGCAATCACCTGCGGCGACAGTTGCACCGCATCCAGCGCCAGCAGACATTTCGCCCAGTCGATGGTTTCGGCCACGCCGGGTTTCTTGAACAGGTCCTCGGTGCGCAACTGCTGGACAAAGGCGACAATCTCGCGGCTCAGGCTTTTGCTCGCCTCGGGCACACGGGCGTGCAGGATTTCCAGTTCGCGCTCGAAATCGGGATAGTCGACCCAGTGATACAGACACCGCCGTTTCAGCGCATCGTGGACCTCGCGCGTGCGGTTCGATGTGATGATGACAATCGGCGGTTCGGGGGACTTGATGGTGCCCAGCTCCGGTATGGTCACCTGAAAATCGCTCAGCGCCTCCAGCAAGAACGCCTCGAACGGTTCGTCGGTGCGGTCCAGTTCGTCGATCAGCAGCACCGGCGGCCCCTCGACATGCGGCGACATGGCCTCCAGCAGCGGGCGGCGGATCAGGAATTCCTCGCTGAACACCTCGGTTTTCAACTCGTTGCGATCCTCGACCCCTTCGGCCTCGGCGGTGCGGATCGCGACCATTTGCGCGGGGAAATTCCATTCGTAAACGGCGCTGGAGGCATCCAGCCCCTCGTAACACTGCAACCGGATCAGGCGGCGCCCCAGTGCGGCGGAAATCGCCTTGGCGATCTCGGTCTTGCCGACGCCGGCCTCGCCCTCCAGAAACAGCGGGCGGTCCAGTTTCAGCGCCAGAAACACCACCGTCGCCAGCGCGCGGCCGCAAATGTAGTTCTGACCGTTCAGCATTTCCTGCGTGGTGTCGATGGATGTGATGTCCGTTGTCATGGTTGTCCGCCCGATTCCTGTTGTCCAGCAACCCTAGCACGAAGCAGATGCAAGCCAACGCCCGATTTGGCGGCAAGAAATTTATTTGCGCCCGGGCGCTGAAACCGTCACGATGGCCCCCCATCTTGTACACCAGCCCCTATCACCGGACAGGAGTCCGCCAGCGTGTCAGAATTCATCCAGTCGATAAATATCGATATTGGCCGTCTCGAATGGTTCGCCGCCACACAGTTCGCGGCGATTCTGGGAACGCTTCTTGCCATATTGTTGATCGTCCACATTCTGCGCAGCCCGCACATGCCCGCCACCAGCGTCGGCTGGATCATCACGATCATTGCCGTTCCGTTGATCGGAATTCCGCTGTACCTGACCTTTGGCGAACGCAAGTTGCGCGCAAAAATAAACCGCAAACTGAAAATCAACACCTGCCATTGCACACCCGAACAGAACGACCCGATCGATGCCATCCTGACCTCGCTGGGCCTGCCGCCAAGTGCCCTGCAAAACACCGTGGCCTTTCACGACGACGGACGGGCCGCGTTTGACGATATTATGGCAATACTGAACGGCGCAGAACGCAGTATCGACATCGCGATGTTTATTTTCAAGAACGACTCCACCGGACAGGCGCTGCTGCGCGTCCTGCAACAAAAAGCCGCCAGCGGCGTCAGGGTCCGCCTGTTGCTGGACGGTGTCGGCTCGTTCAGCCTGTCGAAAAAATGGCTGCGTCCGGCGCAACAGGCCGGTGTCGATGTCGCGTGGTTCATTCCGGTTCTGCACAATCCCCTGCGCGGAAAAACCAACCTGCGCAACCACCGGAAAATCGTCATTGCCGATGATAAAACCCTGTGGTCCGGCGGGCGCAACTTTGCCGAAGACTACCTTGGTCCCGACTGCCCGAAAGACTGCTGGATCGACCTCAGCTATCGCCTGAACGGGCCGGCGGTCGATGTGTTCCGGGGGATATTCGAAACCGACTGGCACTTTGCCCACGGCAAAAACATCACCCTGCCGGCCGAGGCCCCGCCGGCCATCGGCAGTGCCGGCAGCAGGGTGCAGGTGATCCCCTCGGGGCCGGACCTTGACGGCGACCCGATCTATGCGGCTTTTCTGACCGCCTGCTACACGGCGCGCGAACGCATCACCATTGTCACCCCCTATTATGTCCCCGATCAAGGCGTGCAACAGGCGCTGAAACTCGCCGCCCTGCGCGGGGTCGAGGTGGACCTGATCCTGCCGGAAAAATCCAACCACTGGTTTGCCGACATTGCGCGGCGCCGGTCCTTGCGTGAATTGCACGCCGCCAAAGTCCGCGTCTGGCTGATCCCCGACCGGATGGTGCATGCCAAGGTAATGGTGGTGGACAACCGCTTTGCCACCGCCGGTTCCGCCAACCTCGATATCCGCAGCCTGTTCCTGAATTGCGAGGTTATCAGCGGGTTCTACAGCGAACCCGAAATCACATGGCTGACCGACTGGTGCGCCGGTCTGAAAAAATCCTGCAACGTCTACACCCCGGTCAAGGTCGGCCCTGTGGCCCAAACGGTCGAGGGACTGGTGCTGCTGGGGGGATATCAACTGTGAGCGCCCCCGACTATTCCTTCGAGGCGGCGGCCCCCGCCCCCGTCTGCGGCGTGGACGAGGCCGGACGCGGGCCGTGGGCCGGACCGGTCGTCGCGGCGGCGGTTATCCTGAATCCGGCCGACATCCCCGAGGGGCTGAACGATTCCAAAAAACTGACCGCCAAACGGCGCGAGGCCCTGTTCGACGAAATCACCGCCCGCGCCAAAGTCGGCACCGGCATTGCCGAGGTGGCGGAAATCGACGAGATCAACATCCTCAACGCCACCTACCTTGCCATGCGCCGCGCCATCGACGCGCTGCCGCAGCCCCCCGCCCACGCGCTGATCGACGGCAACCGTCTGCCCCCCGACCTGCCTTGCACGGCCGAAACCATCGTCAAGGGTGACGGGCGGTCGCTGTCCATCGCCGCCGCCTCGATCATCGCCAAGGTGACGCGCGACCGGATCATGGTTGCATTGGCGCAACAGTTTCCCGGTTACGGCTGGGAAAAAAATGCCGGATACGGGGTTCCGGCACATCAGAAGGGGCTAGCGACCCTCGGCGTGACCCCACACCATAGAGTCTCGTTCAAACCGATACACAAGATGTTGTATCAAGAGAATTAAGTAAGCTGTTGATTCAAAAAGAAATTGACGTCGAATCACTTTTGACTCATCTTGGACATAATCAAAAAACAACAAATCTTGTCCGAGGCAGACAAAATGGCAACCAAAGATAAAACCGGCGTGCGCTCCGCACTGCCGTTGAACGAAATCCTGTCGGGTGACTGCATCGATGTGATGAACAGCCTGCCCGAAAATTCGGTTGATCTGGTCTTTGCCGACCCGCCGTATAACCTCCAGCTCAAGGGGGCGCTGCACCGTCCCGACAATTCCATGGTCGATGCGGTCGATAACGACTGGGACCAGTTTTCCAGCTTTGCGGTCTATGACCAATTTTCGCGCGCATGGCTGAAGGCGGCGCGCCGCATCCTGAAACCGAACGGCGCGATCTGGGTGATCGGGTCGTATCACAACATCTTCCGCGTCGGTGCGGCCTTGCAGGACTGCGGTTTCTGGATCCTGAACGATGTAGTCTGGCGCAAATCCAACCCGATGCCGAATTTCCGCGGCAAACGCCTGACCAACGCGCATGAAACCATGATCTGGGCCGGGAAATCCGATGCCGCCAAATACACCTTCAATTACGAGGCACTGAAGGAACTGAACGACGGCGTGCAGATGCGTTCCGACTGGGTTCTGCCGATCTGCAACGGCAACGAGCGGATCAAGAACGACAAGGGCGGGAAAGCCCACCCGACGCAAAAACCCGAGAGCCTGCTGCACCGGATCATCGTCGGCACCACCAAACCCGACGATGTGATCCTCGACCCGTTTTTCGGCTCCGGCACCACGGGGGCGGTTGCCAAAAAACTCGGCCGCAATTTCATCGGTATCGAGCGCGAGGAGGCCTATCGCAAGGTTGCCGCCAAACGCATCGCGAACACCCGCCGTTATGACCGTTCCTCGCTGGAGGTCACGCAATCCAAACGCGCCGAGCCGCGCGTGCCCTTCGGTCAACTGGTCGAACGCGGTATGCTGACCCCGGGCGAGGAACTGCGCTCGCTCAACGGTCGTCACCGCGCCAAGATCCGCGCCGACGGCACGCTGGTGGCCCATGATGCCCGCGGCTCCATCCATCAGGTCGGCGCCGCGCTCGAAGGCGCGCCAAGCTGCAATGGCTGGACCTTCTGGAGCTTCAAGCGCGACGGCAAACAGGTGCCCATCGACGTGCTGCGCCAGCAGATCCGCGCCGAGATGCGCGAACACTGACCCGGACACCGCCCGATGCTTCGCAAGCATCGCACCTGACCCCGCCCTTTGTGGCGGGGTTTTTTCTGCCTTGTGCCGTTTTCGTGATTTCTATATCGGGATTTTGACGTTAGCGTGGCGCAAAACACCTATGGAGAACCCGATGTCAGGAACATTCGAAACCCGCCTTGCCGAAATCGGCATCACCCTGCCCGGGGCCGTCGCCCCCGCTGCCAACTATGTGCCGTTTGTGCAGGTTGGCGATCTTGTCTTTATCTCGGGGCAGATTTCCATGGCGGACGGCCAGATGATCAAGGGCAAGCTGGGCGACGGCATGTCGCTGGACGATGCCTATGCCGCCGCGCGCATCTGCGGCATCAACCTGATCGCACAGGTCAAGGCGGCCTGTAACGGCGACCTCGACCGGCTGGTGCAGGTGGTCAAGCTGAACGGCTTCGTCAATGCCACACAGGATTTCGGCGACCATCCGGCGGTGGTCAACGGCGCCTCCGACCTGATGGTCGAGGTGTTCGGCGATCAGGGCCGCCATGCCCGCGCCGCAGTCGGTTCCTCGTCCCTTCCTTTCGGTGTTGCTGTCGAGGTCGAAGGTGTCTTTCGAATTTCCTGAGCTTCCGGCCAGCTTCCTGCGCCGCCCGCTCGCCCATCGCGGCCTGCATGATTTCGATGCAGGTGCGCCCGAAAACTCGCGCGCCGCGTTTCGTGCCGCCATCCGTCAGGGATTCGGCATCGAACTCGATCTGCAAATGTCGCAAGACGGCGAGGCGATGGTCTTTCACGACTATGGCCTGAACCGGCTTACGCATGAAAACGGCGCCCTGCGCCAGCATAGCGCCGAGGACTTGCGCGCCATCACGCTGGTTTCGGGCGGCGAATCCATCCCCGATCTGGCCGAGGTTCTGGCCTTGATCGACGGGCAGGTGCCGGTTCTGCTGGAACTGAAGGATCAGGACGGTGCGTTCGGTCCCGATGTCGGGCCGCTGGAACAGCGCACGGCCGAACTGCTGCAATCCTATCGCGGCGACGTTGCCATCATGTCGTTCAACCCCAACGCCGTGGTTGCCATGCGCGGCGCCGCGCCGGATATCGCGCGCGGCCTGACCACAGATGCGTTTCGCAAAGCCGGCTGGCCGATGTTGCCACACAAACGGGCGCTGGAACTGCGCGAGATCCCCGATTTCGACCGCGCCGGTTGCAGCTTTATCTCGCATTCGCGCAAATACCTCGACACCGCCCCCGTTGCGCGCATCAAGGCGCGCGGCCTGCCGGTGCTGTCATGGACCATCCGCAATGCCGCCGACGCTGCAAAAGCACTGGAAATTGCTGACAACATCACATTCGAGGGCTATATACCCGCCTAACCGACGCCAGCAAGGACGCCCCATGACCGATTTCGACAAGGCCGGAACAGGCCGCCTGACCCATGCCCCCGCCGACCACATCCCCGTGGCGAAGCCGAAAATCGGGGTGCTGCTGGCCAACCTCGGCACGCCGGACGGCACGGACTACTGGTCCATGCGCCGCTATCTGAACGAATTCCTGTCCGACAAACGGGTCATCGACTATCCGGCGTGGAAATGGCAACCGATCCTGCAAGGCATCATCCTGACGGTGCGCCCGAACAAATCCGGCGCCGCCTATAAAACCGTCTGGAACGACGCGTTGAACGAAGGCCCGCTGCTGACCATCACCCGCGCCCAGAGCAAAAAGATCGCGGCAGGACTGGCGGAAAAATACGGCGATCAGGTCATGGTCGATTTCTGTATGCGCTACGGCAACCCCTCCACCGACGCGGCGATCAAGCGACTTCAGGCCGAGGGCTGCGAGAAAATCGTGTTCTTCCCCCTCTATCCGCAATATGCCGCGCCGACGACCGCGACGGCCAACGACCACGCCTTTCGCACGCTGATGAAAATGAACTGGCAACCGGCCTTCCGCACCGTGCCCGCCTATTTCGAGCATCCCGCCTATATCGAGGCACTGGCAAACTCGGTGCGCGAGGCTTACGAGACGCTGGAAACCCGCCCCGACCATCTGGTGCTGTCCTATCACGGCGTGCCGGAACGCTATCTGTTGCAGGGCGACCCCTACCATTGCCAGTGCCAGAAAACCACGCGCCTGCTGGCGGAAAAACTCGGCTGGGGGCGCGACCATTTCATCACCGCCTTCCAGTCGAAATTCGGCCCGGAAAAATGGGTCGGCCCGGCCACGGTCGAAGAGGTCGCGCGACTGGCGGAAACCGGCAGGAAAAACATCGCCGTGATCTCGCCCGCCTTTTCCGCCGACTGTCTGGAAACACTGGAGGAAATCAACGAGGAAATCCGCGAGAGCTTCGAACACGCCGGCGGCGAAACCTTCACTTACATCCCGTGTCTGAATGATCGCGACGACCATATTGCGGCATTGCTGGCCATACTTGAAACCGAAATGTCGGGGTGGGTCTGATGTTGAAGCTTGTGTTTTTTGTCGCGGTTGTCGCCGTTGGCGGCTACTTTTTCCCGCAGGTTTACGAAAAGACAGGCACACCGTGCCAGGCACTGGAACGAAAAGCGCTGCGGGTGAACACCGATTCTTCGTCCGCCAGTTCGCGCATCGCCAGCCTGACACTGTCGCTGACCAACGGCGGACTGGGCCGCAAGATGGCGTCCGACCGGTATCCGAATCTGCCGGCGCCGCTCGATTGCGTCGCGACCTATTACAATTTTCCCGCTGACTGGCAGCGCTAGG
>CAZDLV010000002.1:0-30459 GCA_964506345.1 uncultured Rhodobacterales bacterium
TATTTCGCGCCGATGACGCTGCGCGCGCCGGATTAATGGGTCCTGACCCTAGGGGCAGGTCCTAGGCCGCAACCAGTTCGGCCAGCCCGTGTTCTGTTTCGCGCGCGTCGATGGCGGCGGCATTCGTCACCTCGCGCAGGCGGTTGGCAAAGGCCAGACGCCAGTCAACGTCGTCTTCGCCCAGCAGTTCGGCTATTTCGATGTCCGGTGTCCATGCGTCGCAGGATGTCAGGTAAACGGTTTCGCCCGACTTTACGCTTTGGGCGGCGATGACTTTCGGTGTGTATGTATGTGCCATGTCGGTTTCCTGTCATTCGATGTGTTTCGCTGTTGTTCCTATAATAGAATATTGTTCTGTAAAAATGCTATACGTTTGGACAAATAAGGTATATAACGCGAGTAGTTGCAGCATACCGGAACATACGTTCCAAAAACAGGTGGACTTGAAAATGGCATCCCGTATTGACGCGCTGGACCGGAATATCCTTGCACAGCTACAGCAGGACGCATCGCAATCGCTGGATGAAATCGCGCGCAAGGTGGGGTCGTCCAAGACGCCGGTGTGGAATCGCATTCGCAAGCTGAAAGCGGCAGGGGTGATCGGGCGGCAGACGGTTTTGCTGTCACCCGCCGCGCTGGGGCTGGAGGCGTGCTTTTTCGTGCTGGTGCGCACGTCCGAGCATGACGCCGACTGGCAGGCGCGGTTCCTGAAAACCCTGAACGAACGCCCCGAGGTGATGGAGGCGCACCGGCTGGCCGGTGACATCGACTATATCCTGAAGGTCAGGGTGGCCAACGCCAAAGCCTATGACACCTTTTATCAGGCGCTGATTTCCGAGGTGAAGATTTTCAACGTCACGGCGTTGTTGTCGATGGAGGAAATAAAATCGACCACGATCCTGCCGCTGTAGGCGCATAAAAAACCCCCTGGTCCGGGAGAGACCAGAGGGTTTCGCAATGGCCACGGTGCGGGCCCGGCCATTGTCCGGCGGAAAGGCCGTTCCCCGATGCGGGGACACTTGGGGTCAGGACACAACAGTTGCCGGATAGCCTTCGGATTCCAGCGTTTTCATCACGGCGGCCGTGTCGATTTCAGTGGAGATTTCCACGGTTTTGTCATCGAGGTTGGTCGCAACAGTTGCGGCGGAATCCAGTTTGCCGATGGCGGTTTCAATCGAGGAAACGCAGTGGCCACAGGTCATGTCGGGAACAGAGAATTTGGTTTTCATAGGTCTTGCCTTTAGTTGGTTTTCGCTTACACCGTGTATATAAAGGTTGCCCACGCTGGAAGGTCAAGGGGTTTTTCGGCGAAAGTTGCGAAATCGGCGCGTGAAATGTAAAAACATTATAAAACAATATGTTACACTGGTGTTCTCGGCGCTAGTTCGCGACGTTCTGCCAACCCTGGGATTTGTCATCCTCGACATAATCATGCAGGCGGTCGATATCGGCGATGGCGACATTGTCGCGTGAAACCATCACGCCGGCTTTGCGCAACTTAGCAAAGGCGCGCGACAGGCTTTCGGGTTTCATGCCGAGTCGCGCCGCGATCAGTGCCTTGTCGTATGGCAACGAAAAGGCGCAACCGCCTTCGGATACCGGGGCCAGTGCAATCAGAAATGCCGCCAGCCGTTTTGCGCCACTCAGGGCTTTCATATCCTCGATCTGCAACACCAGTTCGTGCAGGTGCTGAAAGGTGCAGGCAAGCATGGCCGCAGCCAGATCCGGTTGCGTTCGCAGGGCATCCAGAATTGTGCCGGCCTTGACCGCCAGCAAGCGGCAGTCGGTGACGGATTCGGCTGACACCGGATATAGACCGCCTTGCAGGGCTGCCGCCTCGCCGAAGCTTTCGCCGGTGGAATAGACGGTCACCACGACCTCGTCGCCGGCGGGGGTCAGGCGGGTCAGTTTTATCCAGCCCTCAAGCACGACATACATGTTTTGCGCCGCTTCGCCCTGGATGAACAGGGTCGATTTGCGCGCCAGTGTGATCTGCCGACTGCCGGCGACCAGCGGGCGCAAAACGTCGGCGGGCACGTTCCGGAACAAAACCGATTTGGTAATGGCTGCTAAATCTTTCGGGTCAGGCACGCGCTGGTTGCTCCGCTATAGGTATGTGAAACGTCTTATATCACATTCTATGGCTATTGACCGCAGGTTTCCAGATCATAAATGGCCCGAGTTCGGCAAGGTTTTGTAAATATCTGTCTGAAATACATGCGAAAATATTACTTCGCGATTTTCTTGCGACGGTGTGCCCCGTCTTGACAAAAGTCAACACCCCGGCCCGGAGAATCACGTATTCGGTTTTTGAAATATAAAACCGGCGAACCGAATCTGATGAAATCCGACCCGACATTCCTTGTTATGCGCCTTGCCCGCCGGCTTTTGCCGTGTGCGGGGCGTGGTGTCGCGATGGCGTTGGCGATTCTTGTTTTGTTGGGGCAAAGCCTGCCGGCGCTGGCCGCCGGACCGCTGGAAACCGAGTCGTTCCGCGCCGAATTTTGCGGCCATGACGATGACCGGCAGGGCGGCGGCGCGCAAAAAATCGCCTGCGACCATTGCAGCGCCTGCCAGATTTCCGCCGATCCCGATCCTGCGGTGGTTGCGCCCGTGCCCGCCTTGCCGCAGCGCGCCGGCTACACCCGTTTTGTTTATTCCCTTGACCGTCCGGCGCTGTTGTCCGGTCCGGCCGCATTCCGGTCCGCCTGTCGCGGCCCGCCCAACCAAAGCGAAGACCTGACTATGACTATTCCTGTATCGCGTGATCTTTGCGATCCGCACCGGAATTTCATCACTCCACGGGGGTTCCCATGGCTTTGATGAAATACTTCCAATCCCTTTCCACCCGCATCCTTTCCGTGTTGGCCGTTGTTCTGGGCGTCGTCGTGGCATTTTCCGCGCCGGCACAGGCCGACGGTGTGCCGGTTTTATCGAAGTTCGCGGCAAAACTGCCGGCCGGCGACCTTGTGGAGGGTGCAACCGCCTATGGCGCCATGCTGGATAATGCGCCGGTTATGCCGGTAATGCAGGGCGATACCCTGCTGGGGTATGCCTTTATCACCTCGGATTTCGTTTCGACCACCGGATATTCGGGCAAACCTATCCATGTCATGGTGGCCATTGATCCGGACGGCAAGATCCTGCGCGCCGTGTTGGTCAAACATTCCGAACCGATCGTGCTGGTCGGGATTCCCAACAGTAAAATGAAGGCATTGACCGAGAGTTATCGCGGTATGGATGTCGTGGCCGAATCCGCCGCGCGCGGGTCCACCCATGACCTGAACATTATTTCGGGCGCCACGGTTACGGTGATGATCATCGACGATTCCATCACACGCGCCAGCATCAAGGTTGCCAAGGCGCTGGGGCTTGGCGGTTTGCAGGACACGACCGGATCGGTTGGCCCGCGCTTTGCCGTCAATCCAGATGCGACCGCCCCCGCCGACTGGGCCGAGATGGCCGGTGACGGCACGGTGCGGCGTCTGACCCTGGATGTCGGGCAGATCAACGCGGCCTTTACCGCGACCGGCGATCCCCGGGTGGAAAAATACGCGGAAAAAGGCGCGCCGGACGATACGTTCATCGATATGCAGACAGCACTGGTATCGGTGCCGGCCATCGGGCGTTCGCTGCTGGGCGATGCGGAATATGCCAACCTTGCCGGCTGGCTGGCCGGGGGCGATCAGGCGATTGCCGTGATGGGGCGTGGAATTTATTCGTTCAAAGGCTCGGGCTATGTGCGCGGCGGAATTTTCGACCGGATCGAGCTGATCCAAGGCGATATCTCGGTGCGGTTCCGCGACCGGCAGCACCGCCGCCTGCGTGCGCTGGCAACGGCGGGTGCGCCGAATTTCACCGAACTTGACCTGTTCAAAATCCCCGCCGACAGCGGCTTTGACCCGACGCAGCCGTGGCGGCTGCAACTGCTGGTGCATCGTGCGGTCGGACCGATCGAAAAATCGTTCCTGACCTATGATCTGGGCTACAAGTTGCCGGAACGGTATCTGGTGGCGCTGGCCCCGCCGGTTGCCAAGGCGCAGACCGTGGCGGATACCGGTGCCGACGACGAGGCGGCGCGGGCCGAGTTGTGGAAACGCATCTGGCGGGCCAAGGCCGTGGAAATCGGTGTGCTGGTGTCGATGCTGACCGTGTTGACCGGTGTGTTCTTCTTTCAGGTGCAGGTAACGCGGTATCCGCGCGCCTTCTACTGGTTCCGCATGGGATTTCTGGCGCTGACGCTGTTTTTCCTTGGCTGGAGCCAGAACGCCCAGCTTTCGGTGGTTAACCTGATGGCGTTGGGGGCGTCGCTGACCAGCGGGTTCAGCTGGGACGCTTTCCTGATGGACCCGCTGGTGTTTATCCTGTGGGTCTCGGTTGCGGTGACGTTGTTGTTCTGGGGGCGTGGCGGATTTTGCGGCTGGCTTTGCCCGTTCGGGGCGCTTCAGGAAATTTCCAACCAGATCGCGCGGTTTTTCCGGTTTCCGCAATGGACGTTGCCGTGGGGGTTGCATGAACGTCTGTGGCCGTTGAAATACATGATTTTTCTGGGGTTGTTCGGCCTGTCGCTGGTGTCGATTCCCGTGGCCGAACATTACGCCGAGGTCGAACCGTTCAAGACCACGATTATCCTGAAGTTCGCGCGCGAATGGCCCTATGTCCTGTTTGCCAGTCTGGTTCTGGGGGCCGGTCTGTTTATCGAACGGTTCTATTGTCGCTATCTGTGCCCGCTGGGGGCGGCACTGGCGATCCCGGGACGTATCCGCATGTTCGACTGGCTGAAACGCTACAAGGAATGCGGCAGCCCGTGCCAGACCTGCGCCAACGAATGTTTCGTGCAGGCGATCCACCCGACGGGCGAGATCAACCCGAACGAATGCCTGTCCTGCCTGCATTGCCAGGTTCTGTATCAGGACGACACGAAATGCCCCGTTGTCATCAAGAAATTGAAACGACGGGAGAAGATGGCCCAAAGCACCGCCGAAGACGGTGCTGCTCTGGACCGGTTACTCAATCATCCCAACTTCAAACCAACCAAGGAGAGTTGACATGTCTGATGACTGCAAAATCAAACAGGGGCTGTCGCGTCGCGACGTCCTGACCGGCCCGGCCAAGGGCGCCGTTCTGGCCGGAACGATTGCCGCCGTCGGGGGGGGCTCCATGCTGGCCACACCGGCCGCCGCCAAGGGTCTGACCGAGGTCGCACCGGGCGAGCTGGACGAATATTACGGTTTCTGGTCGTCCGGTCAGGCCGGCGAGCTGCGCATTATGGGCGTGCCGTCCATGCGCGAACTGATGCGGGTGCCGGTGTTCAACCGCGATTCCGCCACCGGCTGGGGTATCACCAACGAGTCCAAGAAAATCCTGACCGAAAACATGCTGCCCGAAACCAGGGAGTTTCTGGCCAAGCGCGGGATGGATGTCTATCACAACGGCGATTTGCACCACCCGCATATGTCGTTCACCGACGGCACCTATGACGGGCGCTATCTGTTCATGAACGACAAGGCCAACACCCGTGTGGCCCGTATCCGTTGCGACGTGATGAAGCCGGACAAGATTATCGAGATCCCGAACGCTTCGGATATCCACGGCCTGCGTCCGCAGAAATTCCCGCGCACCGGATATGTGTTCGCAAACGGCGAACATCGTGTGCCGCTGGTCAATGACGGCACCAATATGGATGACGTTCCGGGATATGTTTCCATCTTTACCGCCATTGACGGCGACACGATGGAAATCGCCTGGCAGGTTATGGTTTCGGGCAACCTCGACAACGTCGATTGCGACTATCAGGGCCGCTATGCCATGTCGTCCAGCTATAACTCGGAAGAGGCGACAAACCTTGCCGGGATGATGGCATCGGAAATGGACCATGTTGTCGTTTTCGACATCAAACGCATCGAAGCCGCCGTGAAGGCCGGAAAATACGAGATGCACAAAGGTGTCAAGGTTCTGGACGGCCGCAAGAAATCCGGCACCGGCCTGACGGTCTATATCCCGATCCCCAACAGCCCGCACGGCGTCAATACCGCGCCCGACGGCAAATATGTTATGGTCAACGGCAAACTGTCGCCGACCGTGTCGGTGATCGAGTGGGACAAAATCGAGGCCGTCTATCAGGGTGCCGATCCGCGCTCGGCTGTGGTTGCGGAACCTGAACTGGGTCTCGGGCCGCTCCACACTGCCTTTGACGGCAAGGGGAACTGCTTCACGACGCTGTTCCTGGACAGCCAGATCGTCAACTGGAACATCGACAAGGCTATTCGCCTGTACAACGGCGAGGATGTCGATCCGATCATCCAGAAAACCGACGTGATGTACCAGCCGGGCCATAACCACACCTCGATGGGGGAAACCAAAGAGGCGGACGGCAAATGGCTGGTGTCGCTCAACAAGTTCTCGAAAGACCGGTTCCTGAACGTGGGGCCGCTGAAACCCGAGAACGACCAGTTGATCAACATCCGTGACGGCAAGCTGGAAGTGGTGCATGACGGTCCGACATTTGCCGAACCGCATGACGCGATTATCGTGCGGCGCGACATCGTCAACCCGATCAGCATCTGGGACCGCAACGACCCGATGTGGGAAGACGCGCGCAAACAGGCCGCCGCCGACGGTGTGGTTCTGGAAGACGGCTATGACGGGGTGATCCGTGACGGCAACAAGGTGCGCGTCTATATGTATTCGTCGGCGCCGACCTTTTCGCTGGAACAGTTCCGCGTCAAGCAGGGCGACGAGGTGACAATCTATATCACCAACATCGACGAGGTTGACGACCTGACCCACGGGTTCACGCTTGGCAACCACGGTATCGCGATGGAGGTTCCGCCGCAGGCGACCGCCTCGGTTACCTTCACTGCCGACCGTGCGGGCGTTCACTGGTTCTATTGCCAGTGGTTCTGCCACGCCCTCCATATGGAGATGCGCGGCCGGATGCTGGTTGAACCTGCATAGGGAAGCACCGGATGCTGCGTCGAATTCTACTGCTGACGGTGCTGCTGTTTCCGGCCATTGGCCGGGGGGCGGAAACTGTCGTGCCGGAAAAATCCGGCGCACTTCTGCAAGCTGTGCAAACGGCACAGGCGGGGGATGTCCTTCGCCTGTCGCCGGGATTTGTTTACAAGGGGGCGGTTTCGATCGCGGTTCCGCTGACCATCATCGGCAACGGCGCGACGGTTGACGGGTTGCAAAGCGGGTCGGTTATTACGGTTTCCGCGCCCGATGTGGTGCTGGAAAACCTGACGATTACCGGATCGGGTTCCGGCGGCGGCGCACTGGATGCCGGTGTGACGCTGGGCGAAAAGGCGACGCGCGCCATCGTTTCGGGCAATCGCGTGCTGGGCAATCTGGTCGGGATCGACATTCACGGCGCGCGCGACGCGCTGGTGGAAAACAACATTATCGTCGGACGGCGCGACCGGCGCATGAACGACCGTGGCAACGGTGTCTATGTCTGGAACGCCCCGGGGTCACGGGTGATCGGCAACGACGTGCGCTATGGCCGCGACGGAATATTCGTCAATACCTCGCGCAACAACACGTTTTCCGACAACCGGTTTCGCGACCTGCGGTTCGCCATCCATTACATGTATGCCAATGACTCGATCGTGTCGGGCAACATCTCGCTGGGCAACCATCTGGGGTTTGCGGTGATGTATTCCGACAGGGTGCGGATTACCGGCAACCTGTCGCGCGGCGACCGCGACTATGGCATCATGATGAACTACACCAACAAAAGCGTGGTGGCCGACAACACCATTGAACAGGTCGGCGACAAATGTGTGTTCATTTACAACGCCCACCGCAACAGCTTTCGCGACAATGTGTTCCGGTCCTGCGGTATCGGCATCCATTTCACCGCCGGTTCCGAACAGAACGAGATCACCGGAAACGCCTTCATCAACAACCGCATACAGGTAAAATACGTCGGCTCGAAATGGGTAGACTGGAGCGCGGGGGGCGTCGGCAACTACTGGTCCGATCAGGTGGCTTTCGATCTGGACGGCAACGGGATCGCCGATTCCGCCTATCGTCCGAACGACATCATGGACAAGGTCCTGTGGCGCCAGCCGGCGGCGCGCGCCTTGCTCGGTTCGCCCGCTGTGCAACTGGTGCGCTGGTCGCAATCGGCCTTTCCGGCGTTGTTGCCGGGCGGGGTCATCGACCGCGCCCCCCTGATGCAGCCACGCCGCCCCGCAATCCCGATCTGGAAAGACAAACAATGACCAGCCTGCATATAGAAAATGTCACCAAGGTCTATGGCGATCTGCAAACGGTGCGCGGGGTCAGCCTGGAACTGGCCGCCGGCGAGCGCATCGCCCTGCTGGGCCACAACGGCGCCGGAAAAACCACGCTGATGCGGATGGTTCTGGGCCTGACGCCGGTTAGCAGTGGCCGGATTTCGGTGCTGGGCCATGCGCCCGGTTCGCGCCTTGCCCGCAAGGACACCGGGTTTCTGCCTGAAAGCGTGGCCTTTTACGGATCCCTTAGCGGGCGCGAGCAGTTGCGCCATTTCGCCCGGCTGAAATCGGTGCCGCCGCGGCGCGCCGACGACATGCTGGAACGGGTCGGGCTGGCACAGGCCGCCGATCGCAAGATCCGCACATATTCCAAGGGGATGCGCCAACGGGTCGGGCTGGCGCAGGCGCTGCTGGGCAAGCCGCGACTGGCGTTGCTGGATGAACCGACCAGCGGGCTGGACCCGGTTTCGCGGCAGGAATTTTACGATATCGTCGATGACCTTGCGTCGGGCGGGACCTCGGTTCTGCTGTCTTCGCATGCGCTGACCGAGCTGGAAACCCGCACCGACCGCATCGCGATCATGAGCAAGGGCCGCCTGTTGGCCAATGCCGACATGGAGACGCTGCGCCGCAACGCCAGCCTGCCGGTCCGCTTCGATGTGCGCACCACGCCCGGGGCGGTCGAACGTGTGGCGGCAAGCCTTGGCGGCACACGGGTCAACGGGCGTTCGGTAACGTTGAAATGCCACCAACAGGATAAAATCCCGATGCTGTCGCGCATCGCCGGACTGGGGGGGCAGATCACCGACCTCGATGTTGTTCCTGCCAGTCTCGAGGACCTGTATCGCCATTACAGCTTGCAAACACCGGAGGAACCCTGATGCCCGTTCTGATTATTGCCCGACAGGAATTGCTGATTGCGCGGCGCAACATGTGGGTGGCGACCTCGATTATCCTGATGGGGCTGTTCAGCGCCGTTCTGACCCTTGCGGGCGGCGCGCCGACCGGCACGCTGGGGGTTGATCCGTTGATGGTGGCCACGACATCCGTCACCACGCTTTCGGTTTATCTGGTGCCGCTGATCGGGTTGCTGCTGTCCTTTGATGCCATCGCCGGCGAAATCGAGCGCGGGACGCTGGCGCTGAGCCTGACCTATCCGCTGTCGCGCGGGGAAATCCTGCTGGGGAAATTCCTCGCCCATCTGGCGGTGCTGGCTTTTGCGGTTGCGGTCGGACTGTCGTTGACGGCGGTGCTGACCGGCTGGCGTTCCGGGTTTGGCGATCTGTCCTATGCGCCGTTGCTGAAACTGTTTGCTACCTCGCTGGCGCTTGGCGCGGCGTTTCTGGGCATCGGATACCTTGTGTCGGCACTGGCGCGCCAGACGGGCGTTGCCTCGGGCATTGTGATCATCGTCTGGCTGGTGTGCGTGGTGTTGTACGACCTCGGGTTGCTCGGGGCGCTGGTGGCCGACACCGGCGGCGGTTTCAGCAAAACGGTCTTTCCGTGGTTGCTGGTGGCCAACCCCGCCGATGCGTTCCGGTTGCTGAACATGCCGCTGCAATCTGTGTCCGACCTTGCCACGGGGGTAGGGGCGGCCAGCGCCAATATCGCGACCGGCAGGCTTGTGGTTTCCCTGCTTGTCTGGCCGGTTATTTCACTGACTTTCGCCTGGGGCGCATTCAGAAGGGTAGAACCATGAAACTCCTGACACTGTTCGTGATACCGCTGGCGCTGCTGGCCGCATGCAAGGACGACACCGCCAGCCGCGATATTCCGGCGGCACAAACCCTGACGGACGAGGCCGCCGGCTATTACTGCCAAATGATTATCGTCAACCACCCCGGCCCGAAGGCACAGGGGTTTCTGGCCGGTCAGACCGGTCCGCTGTGGTTTTCGCAGGTTCGCGACGGCATTGCCTATCTGAAGTCACCGGAACAATCGGCGGATTTGCAGGTGTTGTATGTCAACGACATGGGCAAGGCCACCGCGTGGGAGACCCCGGGACTGGACAACTGGATCGACGCGAAAACCGCGTTCTATGTTGTCGGCTCGGACGCCAAAGGCGGCATGGGAGCGCCCGAAATCGTGCCGTTTTCGGACCGCGCCAAAGCCGCGGAATTCATCACCAGACACGGGGGGCAAATCACCCGTCTCGACGATATACCGCCGGACGCCGTGCTTGCGCCGCTCGATACCACATCCGCACCGGAGACATCGGAATGATTACACGACGAAGATTTATCACCATCACCGCCGGCACGCTGGCCGTGACCTCGCTGGGCGCGCGCGCCGCGCAACCGGTCAGCCGCTGGCAGGGAATCGCGCTGGGGGCAAATGCCGAGATCCTGCTGGATCATCCGGACGCGCCGCGCCTGCTGGCCCGCGCCGTTGCGGAAATCCGGCGTCTTGAGGGGATTTTCAGCCTGTATGACGCGAACAGCCAGCTATCGCGGCTGAACCGCGACGGCAGGTTGCCGGATCCGGCCTTTGAAATGGTCGAACTGCTGTCGATCTGTTCCGGCCTGAACACGCGCACCGGCGGCGCATTCGATCCGACCGTGCAGGCCCTGTGGCAAACCTATGCGCGCGCCTATACCGGTGGTGGCGCACCGGATGCGGCACAAATCCGTGCGGCGCTGAAACACACGGGATGGCGTCACGTCCGCTATGATTCCGGCGCGGTCAGGGTCACGCGCGCCGGTGTTGCACTGACGCTGAACGGCATCGGGCAGGGGTATATCGCCGACCGTATCGCGGCGATGTTCCGTGCCGAAGGTGTGGAAAACGTGCTGGTGGATACCGGCGAGATCGCGGCGCTCGGCCACCCGCCGGATGGCGACAGCTGGACAATCCGGCTGGGATCCGGTGACGGGCAGCCACTGGCACTTTCCAACGCCGCCGTGGCGACCTCGGCCCCGCTGGGAACGACGTTCGATGCCGTCGGGCGGGTCGGGCATATCCTTGACCCGCGCACCGGGCAGGCGGGGGCGAAATGGTCCCGCGTCAGTGTTGTCGCCGCCACCGCCGCCGAGGCCGACGGCCTGTCAACGGCGTTCTGCCTGATGGGGCGCGATGACATTGCCGCCGCCCAAGGCGCGACGCAGGTCTATCTGGCCTGACTATTCTGTCATGCCCTGCAAACGGGCCTGGAAATCGCCGGCCCGCCAGTCGGCGCGCGCCAGCCACGGCGCGCGCGCATGTTCCGGCGGCGGGCCGTGCGGCAGTTCCACCTCGTCAAAGCCGCAGCGCCGGATCATTGCATACTGGTCGGCCAGCAGGGTGCCGCCGGCCCGCACCCGCCCGTGATACCCCAGCATCCGCAACAGCCGCGCCAGCGAAAACCCGCGCCCGTCGGTGAATGCGCCAAAATTGATCCGGACCATATCGACACCGTCCAGACAGGCCCGCAGGTCCTCGATTCCCGCATCCGGCGGCAGGTCGATGGCCAGAACCGCCGGCGGGTTTTTTGCCACCTCGTCCAGGTGCGAAAGCGGCGTGAAGGCGTGGCGCCAGTCGTCGGCGTGAAAACCGGAGTCGTCGAAAATCCACCTCATGGCAGCACCCTTTCCAATATACCGTCAACAGCGGGGAAATGGATGCCGCATTCGGTTTTTTCGCGCCCGCGCCAGCGTCCGGCGCGGATGTCCTCGCCCTGTTTGACCGGCGTCGTGCATGGTGCGCACCCGATCGAGGCATAGCCGCGCGCCACCAGCGGATGGCGCGGCAGGCTGTGGTCGCCGATGTATGCGGTGATTTCGGCCGCCGTGCTGCGGGCCAGCGGGTTGACCTTTATCCGTTCACCGTCACTGTCCGGTTCGAAAAATGCCAGATCCTGCCGTGTGCCGGCCTGAAAGCGTTTGCGTCCGGTGATCCAGCCGTCGAACCCCGTCAGTGCCGCGCGCAAGGGGGCAACCTTGCGCAGGGTGCAGCAGGATTCAGGGTCGAAATGTTGCAGCAATCCATCGGGATCGGCGGCGAATACCTGCGCGCGCGGCGCCCGTATGACCCTGACATCGCGCAAACCCAGCAGGGCCGCAACCTCGCGCTGGTAGCGCAGGGTTTCGGCAAACATCAGCTCGGTGTCGATAAACAGCACCGGAATATCCGGATCGATCTGCGCCAGCATGTGCAGCAACACGACGGAATCCGCGCCGAATGACGATACCATCGCCACCTTGCCGACAAGGCCATCGTCCAGCGCCAGCGCCAGCACCTGCTGCGGAGTCAGCGAACCGGCGCGCCGGTTCAGGGTTGCCACGCGCGTATCGATATCGGGAAAGGCGGTTTCAAGCGGCATCGGGTTGCTCCTTTTGCACCTGATAGGCGGCATCGCGGAACGGGGTGATCCCGAGGCGGCGCACGGCCATGGAAAATGTCTCGTCGTCGGACTGGCGCAAATCGAGATAGGCAAACACCATGCGTTCCACGGCCGGCACCACGGCGTCGGCCGGAAATCCGGGTCCGATGCGCCGTCCGATGGCCGCATCGGCCCCCGGATTGCCGCCAAGCGTGATCTGGTAGCTTTCGACACCGGCCTTTTCCAGCCCCAGAATGCCGATATGTCCGACATGGTGATGTCCGCAGGCATTGATGCAGCCGGATATTTTTATCTTGAGCGGCCCGACCCGCGCAGCCAGCGCCGGCTCGGCGAAACGCCGCGAGATTTCCGCCGCAACCGGCAGTGACCGCGCCGTTGCCAGATCGCAGTAATCCATCCCCGGGCAGGCGACGATGTCGCTGACCAGTCCGGCATTTGCCGTCGCCAACCCCGCCGCGCGCAAGGCGTCATAGAGGGCGGGCAGGTGGCTTTTATGCACATGCGGCAGGATGATGTTCTGTTCGTGGCTGACGCGCAATTCGTCGTGACCATAGCGGCGCGCCACATCGCCAAGCACCCGCATCTGTGCGGCGCTGGCATCCCCGGGCGTTTGCCCGATGGCCTTCAACGACACAGTGACAATCGCGTATTCCGGGTTTTTATGCGCGTCGGTATTGGTGTCGGTGAACGACCGGAACCCCGGGTCGCGCCGATAGGCCTCCACAAAACCGTCCAGCGGGCGGGTGGCGAAAACCGGTGTGGCAAACGCGGCCTCGATATCTTGCAAAATCCGCTGGTCGCTGCCGTCGAACCGCGATTTCTGGATCAGGAACCGTTCCTCGACCAGATCGCGGATTTTGTCGATTCCGGTTTCATGCACCGTGATCTTGATCCGCGCCTTGTAGGCGTTGTCGCGCCGGCCGGTCTGGTTATAGACCTGCAATACGGATTCCAGATACGGCAGCAGGTCGCGACGTGGCAGAAACGCCCGCAACCGGTGCGAGACCATCGGCGTGCGTCCCAGACCGCCACCGATCCAGACTTCGTAACCGCGCGCACCACCGGCGCCGCGCACCAGCCGCAAACCGACATCATGCACCCGCATCGCGGCGCGGTCCTGTTCGCTGCCGATCACCGCGAATTTGAATTTGCGCGGCAGAAAGGCGAATTCCGGATGATCCGTAGACCATTGCCGGATCAGCTCGGCGGTCGGGCGCGGGTCGTCCACCTCGTCGGCTGCCGCACCGGCGAAATGGTCGGCGCTGACGTTGCGAATGCAATTCCCCGAGGTCTGGACGGCGTGCATGTCCACCCCGGCCAGCGCCGTCAGAATATCCGGCACATCGCGCAGTTTCGGCCAGTTGAACTGCACATTCTGGCGGGTGGTGAAATGGGCATAGCCGTTGTCCCAACGTTCGGCAATATCGGCCAGCCGCATCATCTGGCGGCTGTCCAGCGTGCCATAGGGGATGGCGACGCGCAACATATAGGCGTGCAGTTGCAGATACAGCCCGTTCATCAGGCGCAGAGGGCGGAATTCGTCCTCGGACAGTGTGCCGTCGATACGCCGCGCCACCTGTGCGCGGAACTGCCGGATGCGGCGGGTCAGAAAGTCACGGTCGAAATCGGTATAGACATACATATCAGAACCCTTTCGCAATATGGGCAAAATGCGGCGGCAAGGTGACGCCGAGGTCACGCTGCTTGCCAAGAAAGCGGTTGGACGGCCCGTGCATTCGAAAGGCCTCGCGGAAATGGACGGGCTGCAAGCGCCCGTCGCCGTCGCGCGCCGCCTCGGTCAGGGTGCAGCCGACAGCGATGTGTGCGGCGCCGGCCTGCGCCCGCCGTTCGTCCGCCAGCACCGGATCCGCCGTCGACCACGCCTCGTCAAGGCGCCGCGTCCATGTGCCGTCGGCCCGCAGGTAAATCACGTCACCGTCCAGCAGATGGTTCGCCGTTACCAGTTTTTCGGTATTTTCCGCCATGATCCATTCCTTCGCCAGATGTTGCGTCGAAGGAATATTAGAATATTGTTCCGATAGATTGCCATATGCCACAACAGATAAGAATTAATTACCTGTGTGTGGCTGGTTTTCGGGAGCCTGTGCTAAATTGCCGCCTTCTGCCAAACCGCAATCCGGTATTGCCGGCAGTCACGGGAATTCCTGTCGCCCCCTATGCGTCGAAGGACAGAACCTTCCCCAGCGGCAAGGTGCGAATCCGCTGGCCGGTCAAATCGAAAACCGCATTCGCCAGCGCCGGCATTGCCGGCGGAGTCCCGGGTTCGCCAATCCCGCTGATGTCGGCCTTGTTTTCCAGAATAGAGACAGAGAATTCCGGTGTCGATTGTATGCGCAGGGCATCGTAATCGGGGAAATTCGCCTGTTCGACCATCGCGTCGGCAAAGGTGATCTCGCCGTAAATGGCGGCGCTCAGGCCATAGATCATACCGCTGATCAACTGTGCGCGGGCGTTGTCCGGGTCCAGCAACGTGCCGACATCCGCCGCGATCCATGCCTTGTCCAGCGAAATGCCCGTGCCGGTTTGCGAGATTTCGATGATCTCGGCCACCGGCGTGCCGAACGAATGGGTAAAGGCGACGCCGCGCCCGACCCCTTCGGGCGTTGCACCGGTCCAGACGGCCATTTCGGCGACTTTTTCCAGCACCCGCGCCGACACGGGATCGGCGGCGTGCATCAGCTCCAGCCGCATTTCTACCGGATCATGGCCGGCGGCATAGGCGATTTCGTCGAGAAAGCTTTCATGGAAAAACCCGTTGTGCGAACTGCCGACCGAACGCCAGAACCCGACCGGCACCGCCACATCGGAAATATATCCGGCGACACGGTAGTTTTCGATCGCATAGGGCTGGTCGAACAGCCCCTCGACCATGCCCTTGTCCGGTCCGGCCATCGGCCCGATACCGGCGCGCCCCATCGCCTGGCGTGTCACCGACGGCGCCGCCAGACGGGCCGAAACCGCAACAGGCCCGACACCGCCCAGAACGGCGCGAAACCTTGCCACCGCGCCGGGGCGATAGGCGTCATGGCGGATGTCTTCCTCGCGCGACCATGTGGTTTTGACGGTCACGCCGGGCATTGCCGCCGCCATGCGCGCGGCATAGACGGTGAAATCCGTCTCGAACCGCCGTCCGAAGCCGCCGCCCATGAACGGGGTATGCACTGTCACCTGTTCCGGTTTCAGGCCGACCGCCGCCGCCGCCGCATCCCGTTGCAGAACCGGCGTCTGGTTGCCGGCCCACAGCTCCAGTGCGCCGGGATCGAGGCGGGCGGTGGCGTTCATCGGCTCCATCGTTGTGTGGGCCAGATAGGGCTGGCGGTACTCGGCCTCGATCACCGTTTCGGGGGCGGCACTTTCCAGCACGTCCAGCGCCGCGCCGTCGTCGCGCAGAACCGAGTTCGCCTTGCCGTCGAACGCTGCCGATATCCGGTCGAAAATCGCCTCCGTGCCGGCGGGGTAGGGCGCATCGCCCCAGACCACATCGACCGCATCGGCGGCTTGAAACGCCAGCCATGTGTTGCGGGCAATCACCCCGATTCCGGTGCCGAGGTCGACAACTTTCAACACCCCGTCCATGCCGCGTGCGGTTGTGTCGTCATACGAAACCATCGGGCCGCCCAGTTTCGGGTTCATCCGCACGGTGGCGAACACCATGTCCGGCGCCAACGTGTCGATGGCATAGGTGGCGGTGCCGGTGGATTTCGCCGGAATATCCTTGCGCCGCATCGTTGTGCCGACATAGCGCCAGTCGGCGCGCGCGCGCAGGGCCGGGTCGCGTGGCGGTGCCAGTTTCGCCGCCGCCTCGGCCAGACCGGAGTAGGGCAGGCGGGTGCCGTCGGGCGCGATCACCGCGCCGTTCGCGGTTTTCAGCGTATCGGCCGCAATGCCCAGCCGCGCCGCCGCCGCCGTCACCAACACCATCCGCGCCGCGGCACCCGCCTTGCGCATTTTGACAAACCCGTCCACCATCGAGGTAGAGCCGCCGGTCGCCTGCAATCCCAGTATTTTCGGTAACAGGGCGGTCGAGCGTTTGATGCGTTTCTTCAGGTCGCTTTCGTCATAGTCGCGCCACGGCATCCCCGCCGCAACCAGCGCGCCGTTGAAATAGACCGGCGCAGGCGGTCCGTGTTCGATGCGCACGTCCTGCCAGTCCACGTCCAGTTCCTCGGCCAGCAAGGCGGCCAGCGTGCTTTGCACCCCCTGTCCCATTTCGGCGCGCGGCGCGATCAGCGTCACCCCGCGCCCGTCGATGATGACATAGGGCGACAACACGGTTTGCCCCGCGCCGCCGACCAGCGGATTGGGCAGGGTTTTGCGTGCCTCGTAGACACCGAATACCACACCGCCGGCAATGGCGGCCGAACCGACAAGAAAACTGCGCCGCGCGATTTTTGCTCCGCGTCCCATGCTATGCCCCCCGCAAGGTTCTGGCGGCGGTTTTGATTGCCGCCCGGATTTTCGGATAGGTGCCGCACCGGCACAGGTTACCCCCCATCGCGGCGTCGATATCCGCGTCGCTCGGCGTCAGGGTCTGCGCCAGCAGTTCGGCCGCCTGCATGATCTGCCCCGACTGGCAGTATCCGCATTGCGCCACCTGGTGTTCGATCCATGCCGCCTGTATCGCGGCGGGGGCATCGGGGGTTCCCAGCCCCTCGATCGTGACCACCGGCGCATCCACATCGCCCAGCGCCAGTTGGCAGGACCGCACAGCAACCCCGCCCACATGCACCGTGCAGGCCCCGCAGGCCGCAACACCGCACCCGAACTTGGTTCCCGTCAGGCCCAGCGCATCGCGCAAAACCCACAACAGCGGTACATCAGCGGGCAAATCCACCTGATGCACAACGTCGTTTACCGTAATCTCGAAGGCCATGTCTTTCCCCTGTTTTTCACGAGTATACGCGATTTTCGCACAGCACCGAGTAAAATTCCCGTTGTGTCCGGCACGCTGCCGTTACGTCAGATTTTGCGGGATACTGCGACAAAAAGACGGTTTCACAAAAAAATGTGTTTTATTGATCGAGGTCAATGCGGCACCGCAACATAGCCGCCATAAGGCCCGTGTAATTCATATGATTTCATACAAAGGAGAAAATCATGAAACGTCTGATCACCGCCGCCGCTGCTGCTCTTGTTGCCGCCGTCACGTTTGCCATTCCGGCCTCTGCCGGCACAACGGTAACGGTTGACCTGTGGGATGCCGGTCCGGATCTGACCATGGTTGACAATTTGCGCATTGCCGACAATCCGGACCTGTCCAAAGCCCCGATGGGTATCAAAATCTCGCAGATGACCGTTCCCGCCGGCACCATTACATTCAATGCCACCAACTCCTCCAAAGACATTGAACACGAAATGGTTGTCGGGGAGCTGCCGGACAAAGCCGCCGGCCTGCCGTACAAAGCCAACAGCGGCCGTGTTGACGAAAACGTTCCGGGCGCCAACATCGGTGAAATCGCCGAACTGGAACCGGGCGAAACCGGCACGCTGACCCTGACGCTGCACGCAGGCACCTATGCGCTGTATTGCAACGTTGCCGGGCACTATGCCTCGGGGATGTGGGTCATCCTGACGGTTGAATAACCGCACCTGACTGAATTCTGTATCGGGGCGGCCTGCGGGTCGCCCCTTTTGCTATCTGTCGAAGCGCACGACCAGTTCCACATGTGCCGACCAGCGGAACTGGTCCACCACCTGCACCGTTCCGATCCGGTATCCCGCCGCAACCAGCACACGGGCATCGCGGGCAAAGGTGACAGGATTGCAGGAAACATAGACGATGGTGGCGACATCGCTTTCGGCCAGCGCCGCAATTTGCGCCCGCGCACCGGCACGCGGCGGGTCGATGACCACACCGTCGATCCCTTTGAAATCCCCGGGCAGCACCGGATTACGGAACAGGTCGCGTTTTTCCACCGTGACAAGGTGCAAACCGCGCGTTTTGCGCCAGCCGGAATCGAGCGCATCCAGCAGCGCCGCATCCGACTCGATCGCCCGGACATCGGCGGTTTGTGCCAGCGGCAGGCTGAAGGTGCCGCAACCGGCGAACAGGTCCACCACCGTTTTCGCCCCGTCCATCGCCGTGACCACCGCCTGTGTCAACGCAGCCTGTCCGGCTTCGGTTGCTTGCAGGAATGCCCCGGGCGGCGGCAGAACATGCGCCGGCCCGATCCGTTGCACCGGCGCGGCGCGCACCGCGATCACCTCGTCGTTCCATTTCAGACGCGCCAGTCTGAACCGCTCCACCAGTTGCCCCAGTGTCGCCAGCAATGCGCCGTCCGGCACGATGGCCCCGTCCATTGCCACGTCCGGCCCCTCCACCGACTGCGTCACCGCAATCGTCACACGTTTGGTGCGGGTTGCGCCAAGGCGGGTCAGCGCCTGCAATGCCGGAATTGTCGCCAGAATATCGGGATGCAGCAAGGTGCAGGACGGAATTTCCACCACCGTGTCCGAGGCCCGGGCATGAAACCCCACCTGCACCCCTTTTTTGGTGCGCCGGCCCGCAAAGGTCGCGCGCCGCCGCGCCGAGGGCGGCGATACCAGCGGCGGTGCGAATTCCGCCGTCAGGTCCTGCGCCTGCAAGGCCCGCCGCACCACACCGGTTTTCCAACCGGCCAGAAACCCGTCCGAGGCATGTTGCAACGAACAGCCGCCGCAGGTTTTGAAATGCGGGCAGGGTGCTTTGACGCGATCGTCCGAGGGCCGCAATATCCGCGGGGCCGCGATCCTGTTGCCGTCGGGCGTGCCGGCAATACGTTCGCCGGGCAGCGCGAAGGGGACATACACCGGCCCGTCCGGTCCGTCGGCAATGCCGTCCCCCTGAATGCTCAGGTCACGAATTTCCAGTTCCACCATGTTCTTTCCGTTCCCGTTTTGCCCGCACGCGGTTTATTGCAAGTGCGCACCCTCTTGTGAGCCATATAAACCCGTGATACCGAATCGTGGTCCCGCCGATAGTGTTCGCGGATCCCAACCATAACCGGAGGTCACATTTTGGAAAACCGTTCCTCGAGAAAACTGATTCTGTTCTCGGTCGCGATCATGCTGTTGCTGGCCGCGCTTGACCAGACCATTGTTTCCACCGCCTTGCCGGCGATTGTCGCCGACCTTGGCGGTGTCGATCACCTTAGCTGGGTGATTACCGCCTATCTGCTGACCTCGACTGTGTCGGCGCCGATGTATGGCAAGCTGGGTGATTTGTACGGGCGCAAGCTGATGATGCAAATCGCGGTTCTGATATTCCTCGGCGGCTCCATCCTGTCGGGCATGGCCAATTCGATGCTGTTCCTGATTGGCGCGCGCGCCGTGCAGGGGCTGGGCGGCGGCGGGCTGTTCGTGCTGGCCTTTACGGTGGTCGGTGACGTGGTCGCGCCGCGCGACCGTGGCAAAATCCAGGGGATATTCGGCGGCGTGTTCGGGTTGTCCAGCGTTGCGGGGCCGTTGCTCGGCGGGTTCTTCGTTGACCAGCTTAGCTGGAACTGGGTGTTCTATATCAACCTGCCGATCGGGGCACTGGCGCTGGCGATCTTTGCCATTGCGTTCCATGCGACCGGCAAGCGGGTTTCGCACCGGCTGGATTACCTCGGTGCATTTTTCATTACGGCGGCGCTGGTCGGTATCGTGTTGTTCACCAGTCTGGGCGGGCGCACCTATGCGCGCACCTCGCCGTTCATGCTGGCGATGGCGGCATCGGCGGTTTTCGGCTCTATCGGGTTTGTCTGGGCCGAATTCCGTGCCAAGGAGCCGATCCTGCCGCTGGGCCTGTTTCGCTATAACACGTTTTCGGTGATGACGGCGGTCGGCTTCGTTTCCGGTATCGCGATGTTCGGCGGGCTGACCTTTCTGCCGCTGTATCTGCAAACGGTGAAAGGCATCACGCCGACCATGTCGGGGCTGCAACTGTTGCCGATGATGTTCGGTATCCTCGGCGGCGCCATCGGCGCGGGGCAGATCATGAGCCGCACCGGGCGCTATCGCCGCCTGCCGGTGATCGGCATGGGTATCACCACCATCGGGCTGTTGCTGTTTACCCGGCTGGCAACCGATACTTCGGGGCTGGAAATTTCGGGGTATATGTTCCTTGTCGGTCTGGGACTCGGCCCGACGATGTCGGTGGGAACAACCGCGATCCAGAATGCGGTGCCGCGCGATTCCATGGGGGCCTCGACCGCCGGTTTCACGCTGTTCCGCCAGATCGGCGGCTCCATCGGCGTGTCGGTGTTCGGCACGCTGTTCACCAACAGCCTTGCGGATTCGATGGGCCAGTCCCCGACCGGCAGCAGCGGCATTTCCACCCTCGGGGCGGACACCATCGCCAAAATGCCCGAACCGATCCAGGTGATGGTCAAAGAGGCGATTACCAACGCCCTGCATCCGGTGTTTCTGGCGGCAGCCGGCGCGGCGGCGCTGGCGTTCCTTATCGGCTGGTGGCTGGAAGAACTGCCGTTGCAAACCCACGAGGAAATGACCCGCGAACAGGCCGGCGCGGGCGAATAGATCCTGACCGGCTTGCGGTTATCGTAAATCGCAAGCCGGCCCCGCACCCCGTGACCTTGCGCGTGTTGCGCCGGTCGCTTTTGCGCAAACCGCGCGCACATTGAAAAATGCCCGTCCGCTTTGCGCGTTTGCCCATTGGCAAGGTTCGCCATACCTGCCATTCTGGCGACAATTCACTTATTGTCAGGAGGCACCCCATGCGATTTGAATCGCCTGCCACAATCGAGGAGGCCACGCATCTGCTGGCCAACGCCGACGGCACCGCCCGCGTTCTTGCCGGCGGCACGGACGTCCTTGTCCAGCTGCGTCTGGGGCTGGTCAAACCGGACCTCGTTGTCGATATCAAGAACATCGAGGGCATGCGCGCCATCGTGGCCGAGGACGGCGGCTATCGCATCGGCGCGGCGGTCAGCGGTGCGGAAATGGGCGAGCACGAAGGCCTCGTCGCGCTCTGGCCCGGCGTGGTCGAGGCGATGGAACTCGTCGGCTCCACACAGGTGCAGGGCCGCGCGACGCTCGCCGGCAACCTCTGCAACGCCTCGCCCGCGGCCGACAGCGTGCCGGCCATGATCGCCGCCAATGCCATCGCCACCGTCGAGGGCCCGCTCGGCCTGCGCCTGCTGCCGGTCGAGGAGGTCCCCGCAGGCCCCGGCAAAACCACGCTTGGCAAGGGCGAGATCATCACCTCGATCTTCCTGCCCGCCCGCCCGAAACGCTCCGGCGACGCCTATCTGCGCTTCATCCCGCGCACGGAAATGGACATCGCGGTTTCCTCTGCCGGTGTCAGCCTGTCGCTCGACGCCGACGGCACGATAGAGTCCGCCCGCGTCGCCATCGGCGCCGTTGCCCCGACCGCGTTGCTGGTCGAGGACGCAGGCGCCGCCCTGATCGGCACCGGACTGGACGACAAGGCGGTTGAAACCATGGTGGAGGCCGTGCGCGCCGCCTGCAACCCGATTTCGGACAAGCGCGGCACCGCCGAATTCCGCACCAAAACCGCAGGCGTCATGGCCAAACGCGCCGCCGAAATCGCCTTTGCCCGCGCAGGAGGCACAAAATGAGCAAGATCCACGTTACCACCACCATCAACGGCGATACGGTCGAATACCTGTGTTCGCCGACCGAAACCCTGCTCGACGTGCTGCGCGACCGCCTCGACCTGACCGGCGCCAAGGAGGGGTGCTCCACCGGCGATTGCGGCGCCTGTTCCGTCACGCTGGACGGACGGCTGGTCTCGTCCTGCCTCGTTCTGGCCGCCGAGGCCGAGGGCCACGAAATCGCCACTATCGAGGGCATGGCCGAGGGCGAGAACCTGCATATCCTGCAAACCAAAATCCTTGAACATGCGGCGCTGCAATGCGGCGTCTGCACGCCGGGCATTCTGGTCGCCGCCAAGGCTCTGCTGGAGAAAAATCCCGACCCGAGCGAGGAAGAAGTCCGCTTCTGGCTCGCCGGCAACCTGTGCCGCTGCACGGGTTACGACAAAATCATCCGCGCGGTGCTGGACGCCGCGGCCGAAATGCGGGGGGCGTGAACCATGGTAAACGAATACGTTGAAAGCAAGGGCACCGAAGCCACGGAAATCAAACGGGATTTCAAGGTCGTCGGCACCCGCCCCATGCGTCCCGACGGCATCGACAAGGTCACGGGCCGCGCGCTCTACGGCGCCGACATGTCCGCGCCGGGCATGGTGTTCGGTGCCATCCTGCGCAGCCCGCACCCCCACGCCCGCATCAAATCCATCGACACAAGTGCGGCAGAGGCCCTGCAAGGGGTAAAGGCTGTCGTGACCTCGGCCGATTTCGTCAAACAGCGCAGCTCTGCCGACCAGGACACGCTCGACAACTGCATGGCCCGCGAATACGCGCTCTATGACGGCCACGCCGTTGCCGCCGTTGCCGCCGCCACCAAGGAAATCGCTGCCGCCGCGCTCGACCTGATCAGGGTGGATTACGAAATCCTGCCCCATGTCACCGATGTGGACGCCGCCCGCCAGCCGGACGCGCCCGTCCTGCACGCGGGGCGCTCCTATCGCAACCTGCCCGAAGGGGTTACGCCGAATATCAGCAACTACCACGAATTCGGCCACGGCGATGTGGCGGAAGGCTTCGAAAAGGCCGACCTCGTGCTGGAGCGCCACTTCAAGACCGCCGCCACCCATCAGGGCTATATCGAGCCGCACGCCTGCCTTGCCACCATGGGACCGGACGGGCGCGGCGAGATGTTCGTCTGCACGCAGGGGCACTACATGGTGCGCGATCTCTGCGCCTCTTTCCTCGGGGTCGAGGGAGCGCAGCTCCGCGTCACCGCCTCGGAAATCGGCGGCGGCTTCGGCGGCAAAACCACCGTGTTCATCGAACCGGTCGCGCTGGCACTGGCGAAAAAATCCGGCCGCCCCGTGAAAATGGTCATGAGCCGCGAGGAAGTTTTCCGTGCCTCCGGCCCGACGGTTTCTTCCTCCACCACCGTGAAAATCGGCATGACAAAGGACGGGCGCATCACCGCCGCACAGGCGACCTTGCACTATCAGGGCGGCGCCTATCCCAATATCACGGCGATGCTCGGCGCGATGACGGCCTTTGCCTGTTACGACCTCGACGCGGTAAAGACCGAGGGCTTCAACGTCCTGACCAACCGCCCGAAGCAATCCGCCTATCGCGCCCCCGGCGCACCGATGGCGATCTACGCGACGGAATCGCTGATTGACGAGATGTGCCAGCAACTCGGCCTCGACCCGCTCGACGTGCGCCTGAAAAACGCCGCGAGAAAGGGCACGAAGGCCTCCTACGGGCCGACCTTCACCGATATCGGGCTGGTCGTGACGCTGGAGGCGGCGAAAAACCACCCGCATTATTCGGCACCGCTGGGCGAGAACCAGGGCAGGGGGCTGGCCTGCGGGTTCTGGTTCAACTTTGCCGGCAACACCTCGGTTTCCATGAACATCAACGCCGACGGCACCGTCGCGGTGATCGAGGGCAACCCCGACATCGGCGGCTCGCGCGCCTCCATCTCGATGATGGCGGCCGAGGAACTGGGCGTGGAATACGACAAGGTCCGCACCATCGTTGCCGACACCAGCGCTATCGGCTTCAACGACGTCACGGACGGTTCCCGCGTCACCTTCTCGGTCGGTCTGGCCACCATCAAGGCCGCGCGTGCGGCTATCAGAGAGATGTGCAAACGCGCCGCCATGACATGGGGGATAGAACCGGAGGCCGTGGAATGGAAAGACGGCGCCGCCCGTCCCGCCGGTCCCAACGCCGGTGATTTCGAACCGCTGTCGCTGGCCGACATCGCCAAGGACTCCGCGAAAACCGGCGGCCCGATCGCCGGCCATCACGAGGTCAACGCCGACGGGGCAGGGGTCTCCTTCGGTGTGCATCTGGTGGATGTGGAGGTCGACCCCGAAACCGGTTTCACCAAAATCCTGCGCTACACGGTATTCCAGGACGCCGGCAAGGCCATCCACCCCGACTATGTCGAGGGGCAGATGCAGGGCGGCGCGGTGCAGGGTATCGGCTGGGCGCTGAACGAGGAATATATCTATGGCGAGGACGGGCGTTTGCAGAACCCGGGCTTCCTCGACTACCGTATTCCGGTGGCCTCCGATTTGCCGATGATCGACACGGTGATCCTCGAAATCCCCAATCCGGGCCACCCTTACGGGGTGCGCGGCGTCGGGGAAACCGGCATCGTGCCGCCGCTTGCCGCCGTGTCCAACGCGGTGTCGCGCGCGGCCGGTGTGCGGATGTATGAACTGCCGATGTCGCCGCCGAAACTGCTGGCGGCCATCGACGGCGCCTGATGGTCCGCGTCACGCTCTGGGGCTCGCTGCGCGCGCTCGCCGACGGGCGCGATACGGTGACGGTCGAGGCGAACAACACCCGCCAGATGCTCGACACGCTGGCAGAAAAATACCCCGCCCTCGAACCGGTGATCGAGAGCGGGGTCTCCGTGGCCGTTGATGGCCGGATCTATCGCGACGCCTGGTTCACCCCGATCAACGACGACAGCGAGGTCGTGCTGATGCCCTATATGGCGGGGGGGTGACCCTGGGGCGGCGCGGGGTCACCGCCCTACCGCCCCCTGATTCGCGGATCGAGCGCATCACGCAGCCCGTCGCCGATGAAATTCACGCTCAGAACGGTCAGCGAGATCGCCAGCCCCGGCCAGATCACCCGCGCCGGAGTCAGGGTCATATAGTTCGCACCGTCAAACAGCAGCCGCCCCCATGTAGGAAAATCCGACGGAAACCCGAGGCCCAGAAACGACAACGCGCTTTCGGTGATAATCGCATTGGCCACCCCCAGCGTCGCGGAAACCATGATCGGCGACAGCACGTTGGGGAAAATATGGCGCATGATGATACGGCGCGACGGTGTGCCGATGGATTTGGCCGCCAGCACGAACTCGCGTTCCTTTTGTGCCAGCACATCGCCGCGCACGATCCGCGCCGTGTTCATCCAGCTGGTGATGCCGATGATGAAAACGATCAGGATGAAAATACCGGTTTCCGGTCCGAACATCCCGCGCAGCGTGTCGCGGAACAACATGATGATCACCAGCAACAGCGGCAGGATCGGCAGCGCCAGAAACAGGTCTGTCAGGCGCATCAACGGGCCGTCAAGCCGCTTGAAATATCCGGCCACAAGCCCGACAAACGTCCCCAGAACCAGCGAAATGAACATGGCAATCATGCCGACGGCCATCGACACCCGCCCGCCTTGCAACACCTGTGCCAGCATATCGCGGCCCAGCTGGTCGGTCCCCATCAGATGTCCCCAGCCCGGACCGAGGTTCTTTTGCCGGATGTTCAGGTATTGCGGATCGACCGTATAGATATACGGCCCGACAACCACCGCCAGCAGGATAAACACGAACACCGCCGTTCCGGCCAGCGCCCCCTTGTGGGTTTTGTATTGCGCCCAGACGTCGCTCCATAACGAACGGTTCTGGCTTTCGTCGATGTTCACATCAGTCATAGCGGATCCTTGGATCTAGCAGGCCATAGAGGATATCGGCAATCAGGTTGAACAGCACGATGAGGACGGCAAAAATAAACGTCAGCGTCTGCACCAGCGGGATATCCGCGCCCTGGATGCCGATAATCAGCAATTGCCCCAGCCCGTTCACCTTGAAAATCTGTTCGGTGATGATGGCGCCGCCGAAGACTTGCGGCACGCCCAGCGCGATCACCGTCACCACCGGAATAAGCGAGTTGCGCAACACATGCACCAACACCACGGTGCGCTCTTTCAGCCCCTTGGCGCGGGCGGTGCGGACATAGTCCTGCCCCAGATTGTCCAGCATCGAGGCCCGCATGAACCGGCTGAGCTGCGCCGCGTTGAAAAATGCCAGCACCATCACCGGCATGATCATTTGCCGGACCTGTGCCACGAAACTGTTCCAGTCCGTGACCTTCAGCGTGGTGTCGTAGATGGATGGAAACCAGTGCAGTTGCACGGAAAAGATAACGATCATCAGCAGGCCGGTGAAAAATGTCGGCACCGAAAATCCCAGCATGGAAACAAAGGTGCCGATCTGGTCGAACCAGCTGTATTGCTTGTAGGCCGAAATCACGCCGATCGGGATGGCGATGACAATCCCGACCACATAGGACATGCCGACCACCCACAGGGTTTGCGGCAGGCGTTCCACCACCAGATCGACCACCGGCGAGCGCGTCGCCCAGCTTTGCACCCGCAAGCGTTCGCCGTCACCGATGGTGATATTGAACCACTTCTCGATCATGTTCAGCGGTTCGTTGACGAAAAACTGCTGGCACCACAGCAGGTAGCGCACGATCATCGGTTTATCCAGACCCAGCGAGGCACGGATTTTCTCGCGCACCTCGGGCGGAATGGTCAGCGGCAGGTTGCCGGTGGGATCATTCGGCGCGGTGTCCAGAATGAAAAAGATGATGAAACTGATGAACAGAAGCGTCGGGACCGTAAAGATCAATCGCCGGATGGTAAAATTAAACATGCAACGCCTCGGGTTGGCAGTCTCGGGGGATCGGCCGCGAGGTTCCCCCCGCGGCCAAAGGTTTCGAATTTATTTACGCGACCAGTCGGCCACGTTCCACAGGTCGGAATCCCAAACGTTCAGTTTGACACCGTCCAGCGAATTCGCGGCGGCTGCCACGTTGCCACGATGCACCAGCGGAATGATGACATAGTCCTGCATCAGCATGTCGTTCATGGCTTTCGCCAGACGCGCCCGTTCGTTGATGTCGGCCGTTCCGGCCATTTCGGCGACCAGTTTGTCATATTCCGGGTTGCAGTAGCGCGGCATGTTGGACCCCAGCCATGCGTTTTCCGGCGACGGGATTTTGTTGCAGGCCCAGTTGCCCATATAGGCCTCGGGGTCGGTTCCGTCGAAGTTGTTGGCATACATTTCCAGATCCGCGAACAGTTTCTGGAACGTGTCCGGGCTGGACTGGTCACCACCGAAGAACACAGCGGCGTCGATGTTTTTCAGCTCGGTTTCCACGCCGATCTGGCCCCACCACTGTTTGATCAGTGCCTGGAAGTCCTGGCGCACAGCATTGGTCGAGGTTTGATACAGGATCGACAGACGCACACCGTCCTTGGCACGGATGCCGTCGGAACCGCGCACCCAGCCGGCCGCATCGAGCAACGCATTGGCGCCGTCGATATCCTGCGTTTTGCACGAATCATTCGCGGTGGAATCATAGATCGCCGGTGCCGGCAGCACGTTACAGGTGACCTTGCCGGCCTTGCCATAGCCGACCTCGACCAGCAACGGACGGTCGATGGCCATCGACAGCGCCTGACGCACGGCCTTGTCGGTCATGAACGGGTGCGGATGTTTGACGGTGGACCGTTCGTCACCCAGATCGGGGTTCGGATCGGTCAGGTTGATCATCAGACGTTCGACCAGCGGGCCGAAACCGGACAGGACCTTGCCCATGCCCTTGGATTCCATCTGTGCCAGGATTTCCGGCGCGATTTGCAGGTTCCACGCATAATCGAACTCGCCTGTTTCCAGAACCGAGCGCGCCGCCGATGCCGCATCGCCGCCGCCTTTGAAGGTCAGCGTCGCGAAGGCCGGTTTGTTCGGATCGCGGTAGTTTTCATTCGCGGCCAGTGAAATCGTGTCGTTGGCACGGAATTCGGTCACGGTGAACGGGCCGGTGCCGATCGGATTGAAGTTGGCGTCGGTACAGGTCGGGGCCGCCGCGCCGGTACATTCGGCAAACTGTTTTGCCTGGATGATCGGGGTGGTCGAGCCGACAAACGGACCATAGGGGAAGGGCTTGGGCTTGCCGAAGGTGATTTTCACCGTCTGGTCATCCAGCGCCTCGATTTTTGTCACGTCGTCGAATTTCGACAACTGCTGGCACCCGCCGTCGGGGTTCATGCAGTATTCGCCGGTAAACACCACGTCGGCCGAGGTCACGGGTGTGCCGTCGGACCATTTCAGCCCGTCTTTCAACTTCCATGTGATGGTGGTCAGGTCGGCGGATACGCCGCCGTTGTTGACCGTCGGAATTTCGTCAACCAGCGTCGGCACCATGTTGCCGTTTTCATCGTAATGGGCCAGCGGCTCCAGCACCATGGACGAGGCATCCACATCCTTGGTTCCGCCAGACAGATACGGGTTCATGATAGACGCCGCCTGCCAGTAGATAATATTGGCATTTCCGTCGCTGCCGCGCCCGCCGGCCAGCGCGCTTGTCGCCAGCAACGAGGCGCCGGCGGCGACCATCATCAAATTCGTCAGTTTCATTTTACTTCTCCTTGGTTGGTATGCGTGCGGGTTGGCCCCGCATCTGCGGTTAATCCAGTAAATGGCATGCGGCGAACCGGCCGTTGCCAAAATCGCGCCACACCGGTTCTTCGGTGCGGCAGATATCCTGCACGCGCGGACAACGGGTGCAGAAATTACAGCCTTGCGGCGGATTTGCCGGGCTGGGAACATCCCCTTGCAGGATAATCCTGCCATGGCTGGCAACCCCTGCCGGATCGGGGTTCGGCACCGCCGACAGCAGCGCCTGCGTATAGGGGTGCAGCGGCGCGCCGTACAATTCGTCGCGCGGGGCCAGCTCGACAATCTTGCCCAGATACATCACCGCCACCCGCGTTGCCAGATGGCGCACCATCGACAGGTCGTGACTGATGAACAGATAGGTCAGGCCGAACCGGTCCTGCAAATCCTCCAGCAAATTGACCACCTGCGCCTGAATGGAAACATCCAGCGCCGCAATCGGCTCGTCGCAAACAATGAATTTCGGGTTGAGCGCCAGCGCCCGCGCAATGCCGATACGCTGGCGCTGCCCGCCGGAAAACTCGTGCGGGTAGCGATCGGCAAAGCGCCGCGCCAGCCCGACAGCATCCATCAGCTCCGCCACCTTCTCGCGCTTGGCCTTGCGGCCGAGCTTCGTGTGTTCGTCCAGCGGCTCGGCAATGATCGAGCCGACCGTCATGCGCGGGTTCAGGCTCGCCTGCGGGTCCTGGAAAATCATCTGCATTTCGGGGCGCAGGTTGCGCAACTCCTTGCCGCGGATATGCCCGATCTCCTTGCCGTCCATCTCGATAGAACCGCCGGTGATATCATACAGCCGCAGGATCGCCCGACCGGCGGTCGATTTCCCGCAGCCACTCTCGCCGACCAGCCCCAGCGTTTCGCCCGCGAAAATGTCGAAGGTGATACCGTCCACGGCCTTCACCTCGCCGACACGGCGCTGCAAAAGGCCGCGATGGATCGGGAAGTGCATGGTCAGCCTGTCGACCCGCACCAGCGGTTTCGTATCATCCAGCATGGCGCTCTCCGTCAATATGCACATCCCACCAGCAGGCGACATCGTGATCGTTGCCGATATCCACCCGCACCGGATTTTCCCGCCGGCAGCGCTCGAAGGCATATTTGCAGCGCGGCGCGAATTCGCAGCTCGTCGGCGCGGCGTTCATGTTCGGCGGCTGCCCGTCAATCGACAGCAACCGTTCGTTACGGTCGCCCTCGACCTTCGGCAGGGTCTCCAGCAGGGCCTGCGTATAGGGGTGCTGCGGATTGCGGAACAGTTCCTTCACCGGCGCATGTTCGACAATCTGTCCGGCATACATCACGGCAATCCGGTCGGCAATTTCCGCCACCACGCCCAGATCGTGGGTGATCCAGACAATCGCCATGCCCAGCTTCTGGCGAAGCTCCTTCACCAGTTCCAGTATCTGCGCCTGAATGGTCACATCCAGCGCCGTTGTCGGCTCGTCCGCGATCAGCACCTTGGGGTCGCAGGCCAGCGCGATGGCGATCATCACCCGCTGGCGCATGCCGCCGGAAAGCTGGTGCGGGTATTCCTTCACCCGTTGCTCGGGCTCGGGCTTCTTGACCAGCCGCAACGCATCGACCGCCTTT
>CAZDLV010000003.1:0-24905 GCA_964506345.1 uncultured Rhodobacterales bacterium
AATTATAAAATCAACCATCCGGTTGACCTTCAACCCACCCGGCGTATAGTCAATCATATGGTTGAGAATGAAGAACACCTCCTCGACGGCCTGTTTGCGGCGCTGTCGGACGGCACGCGCCGCGCGATCCTGCTGGCGCTGCTGGAAGGCGACGCACCGGTAAAGGCGCTGGCGGCGCCTTTCGACATTTCGCTGGCCGCCGTGTCGAAACACATCCAGATCCTGACCAGATCGGGTCTTGTCTCGCAACATAAAATAGGGCGCGAAAAATGGTGCCGCCTTGAACACGACCGCTTCAAAACCATGGCTTTCTGGATCGAGTCCTACGGCCAGTTCATCGACGACGGTTTTGCGGCGCTGGAAAAGGCGCTCGCACTACAGGAACAGGACGGGTATCTGGATATCGACCTTGACGCGGACGACCTGTAACCGCGCCCTTCGTGTCTCAAATGTCCTGCCGCAATATATCGGTCACCAGCACATCGGATACGTCCGTTCCCATGACCTCCTGCGCCGCCTCGCGCAACGAACCGCGCAAATCCTTCATCGCCTCGCTTGCTGTGAACTGTCCCTCGAATCCGCCGGAATTGGCGTGCAGGAACATCACCCGCAACAACGCATCGCGCAACTTCGGCTCCTTTTCATACACAACATCGGCGACCGCCGGATTAACCTCGAGCGACAGCGACATCACAACCAGCGCCGAAACCCGCCCGTCTTTGACCACCGGCACCACAAATTGCTTGTTTAGTTTGACATATTGCACCGTGGCATTGGCCGGCTGTTGCGTCGCGGTATCCGTTGCCGGCGGGCAAGTGGCAACATCCGGCGCACAGGCCACCGCATCCACCGGCACCGGCGCGGGCGCGGGGCGCAGGAAAATCCCCGCACCGGCTCCGGCACCCAGTCCGATCAATATCAACAAAAAAGGCAGAATTTTAGCCATTGACGATCCTAAAACGGTGACACGATATCAAAAATCTGCTGCCCGTATCGCGGTTGCTGCACGTCGGTGATCTGCCCGCGCCCCCCATACGAAATGCGTGCGCCGGCAATCTTGTCATAGGTTATTTCGTTTTGTCTCGATATATCCTCGGGCCGCACAATCCCCGCAATTTGCAACTCGCGCAGCTCGAAATTCACCCGAACCTCTTGCAAACCGCGCACGACCAATTGACCGTTCGCCAATACCTTGACCACCGTAGCCGCCACCCGCAGCGTGATTTTTTCGTTGCGCGACACCGTCCCGTTACCGTTATACCCCGAAGCCGAGGAAAAATTCGCCGCCGGATCCAGGCTGGTCCCGGCCGGAAAAACTCCGCCAACCGATTGCGGCAGGCCCATCAGTGCCGCAATGCTCATCGTTTCGGAGCCGCTCCGGTTGCGCCCCGACTGGTTCGACAGTTGCGCCTTGTCGTCGATCTGGATCACCACCGTCAGAATATCGCCGAGATTTCGGGCGCGCCGGTCCCCGAACAACGACGACGGCCCCGCGCTCCACAATGACCCGCGACTATAGGCATGGCGCGGCGGCGCTGTCGGCGGCACGGCGATCGCGGCCCGCGCCGGCGAAACAAATTCCGTTCCGGCATTTCCGATCTCGCTCAGCGCCGGCTGTTGCCCGATATTCTCTATCCGCGCGCAGGCTCCCAGAACGGCCAACACCATAATAACCGCCACACCCTTCATCCGCCGACCTCCACCGTTCCGTCATTCCTGACCAGTCCCGTGACCGTCAGCCGCGAATCCATATTCATCACCCGAATACGCTCGCCCGCGCCGCCGCGTTCCAGCGCGCGCCCCTCGGTCGTGATCGTTAGCGTGCCGACCTTGTAAACCATCACCACCGTCTGGTTGCGGTTCACGATCGCCGGCGGCCCGATGTCCGAAAACAGCACCGGCCGCCCGGGGTAAAGGTTGGTTTTTGCCTCCATCCCGACCACCAGCGCAAGGTCGCTCACCGCGCCGGCAACCAGCACGTCGCCAACCGTGACGTCGCTGGGCGAAATGACGGTGCGCGCCCGCACCGGATTCGCCACAATCAGGCTCTGCGCGCAGGCCGCACCGCTTGCCAGCATCGCCACAATCAGCAGGGGAACACGCCACCTCATCGAATTTGCGTCGTTGCCGCCAGCATCTGGTCGGCGGCGGTAATCACCTTGGCATTCAACTCGTACCCGCGCTGCGCCTCGATCAATTCGGTCAGCTCGCGTACCGCATCGACCGAGCTGCTCTCCAGATACCCTTGCCGGAACGTCCCCAGCCCGCCAATTCCGGCCTCGCCGGTAATCGCCCGCCCCGAGGCGGCCGTCTCGCGATACAAATTCCCGCCCATCGCCTCCAGTCCGGTCTGGTTGGTGAAATCCGACAGGGTGATCTGGCCCAGCAACTGCGCCTCGATCTGCCCGTCGAAATAGGCGTATATTTCGCCGTTGGCATTGATCGACACGTCGCGCGCGTCGGACGGAATCGTCGTATCCGGCACGATCGGATACCCGTCCGAGGTAACAATCTGCCCGTCGCCCGTCAGTTTCAGCGCTCCGTCGCGGGTAAAGGCCGCGTCCCCGGATGGCAACGAAACCTCGATATACCCGCGCCCCTCGACCGCCAGGTCAAAGGTCCCGCCGGTCTGCTTCAGCGCCCCCTGTTCGACATTCATGGAAATCGCCGACGGGCGCACCCCCATGCCCAGCTGCACACCGGCCGGCAAAACCGCGCCATCGGCCGCGTTGATCGTTCCGGCCCGCTGGATCTGTTCGTAATTCAGATCCGAGAACTCCGCGCGCCGCGCGTTGAACGCGGTGGTATTCATATTCGCGAGGTTGTTCGAAATCACCTCGACCCGCATCTGTTGTGCGGCCATTCCGGTCGCGGCAATTTTCAAGGCATTCATGGGGGATCCTTTCGGTTAAACAGTTCGTCCGAGGGTGCGAATTCCGTCGCGGATCCGCTGGTCCTCGCGGTCCAGCAGCTTCTGACCCAGTTCATAAGCACGCTGGACCTCGATCAGGCGGGCCATTTCGGTGATGGCATCGACATTGGACCCCTCGACAAACCCTTGTTTGACCCGCGCATTTTCCGCCGCCAGCGGGTTCCCGACAGGGCGGAACAGCACGCCATCCTCGCGCACAAGCGCCTGCGGGTTTTCCACGTCGAACACCCCGATTTGCCCGACCGGCCGCCCGTTTGCGGAAATGGAGCCATCCTCGGCAATCCCCACATCCTGCGCATCCGGCGGAATGAAAATCGGCGCCCCCCCCGCGTCCAGCACCCGATGCCCGTTCATGTTCACCAGATCCCCGACCGCGTTCGGCGTGAAATTACCGGCCCGCGTCAACCGGTTTCCGCCCGGTGTTTCCACCATAAAAAATCCGCGCCCCTCGATCGCCAGGTCAAATGTGCCGCCCGTCGGTGTCATGGACCCGCTGCGATCATCGGTAAACCGCGCCCGCGCTGTCGCCATCGATATGCCGCCGCCGGTCGCGTCCAGCGGTTGCAGATATTCCGCGAAAACCACCCCCTCGCGCCGAAATCCGGTGGTCGAGACGTTGGCGATGTTGTTGGCAACCGTTTGCAGTTCCTTCAACAGGCCCGACTGGCGGGTAATATCTATATATCCGGTTGAAACCATCCGGTCCTCCTTTGCGCGATGCGGCGGTTATGGCGCGTAAATGTTAACAATCCCTCAAAACCCGCTGACGATTTTCGGGATGACCTGATCCGTAAAAAAACTGACCAGCAATTGCCCCGAATACCCCATCGAAATCCAGAAAACCGCCAGAATCGCCGCCAGTTTCGGCACCGAAGTCAGCGTCAGTTCCTGTATCGAGGTCAGCGCCTGGAACAGCCCGATCGCCAGCCCGACGCCCAGCGCCACACTCAGCACCGGACCCGAGGCCAGCAACGCCACCCACAGCCCCTCGCGCAGAAAATCGAGGATGTCCTGTTCCTGCATTACACCGGCATCCGCAGGATTTCCTGATATGCCTCGACCACCTTGTCGCGCACGGTCACGGCGGTTTCGATGGCAATCTGGCTGGCCGCCAGCGCTTGCACAACCGAGGCGGCGTCGGCCTTGCCGACCATCCCGGCGGCGGCGGTTTCCTCGCCCGCGCGCATGGTCTGCATGAATTCGCCGGCCATCTGCCCGAACAGGCCGGACCCGCCGCCATCCGGCACTTTCGGCTGCGCGACGTTGCGGGCGTTGGTATATAATTGCGAGGCAATATGTGACGTATTGTTCATAGGGGCGCCTTTCTAGCGACGAAGAAGATCAAGAACCGAGGTGGTCATGCGGCGCGTCTGGTCGAACATCCGCAGGTTGGCCTCGTAGGACCGCTGCGCTTCACGCGCATCGGCAATCTCGACCATCAGATTGACGTTCGAGGATTGGTAATACCCGTCCGCCCCGGCCAGCGGATGACCGGGATCATACACCCGTTCCGGCGGCGTGCGGTCCAGTTGCACCGCGCCGGGCCGGACGGTTGCCGGTTCGCCGTTGCCGGTCACGACCTGTTCAAACGCCACCAGCTTGCGACGGTATCCCGGCGTGTCGGCATTGGCGATGTTCTCGGCGCTCAGCCGCAGCCGGGTGGACTGCGCCGCCATTCCGGCAACGCTGGCGGAAAGGGAATTCATGAAATCGCTCATAGCATCCCCCTAACGTATCCGGCCCATACCGGCGCGCAGGATATCCAGCGATTTGCCGTAAATCCCCAGCGCCAGATCATGTTGCATCCGCACCTCGGCGGATCGCACCATCTGGTCCTCCAGCGACACCGTGTTGCCGTCGGGCGTTTCCGCCCCGCGCGCGGCCGACTCGAAACTTCGAAACGTCGCGCCCGCCGGCCCGTTCCGCGCCGCGCCGCCGCTTTCGGCATAGCTGTCCGCGAAACTGGCAATATCGCGCGCCTTGTAGCCGGGCGTGTTGGCGTTGGCGATATTCTGCGCAATGACCGACTGGCGCGCGGCGGAATGTTCGATCAACCGGCCGGCCATCTGCAATAATCCGATGCTGAAATTCATCTCAGGGCTTCTCCCTTGCTGCATGTAAGGTGATTCTTAACCACTGGTGGTGAACAAATGGTTAGCGAAACTGGAAACGGAGCGAATCATGTTCACCGACTTCAAACCCCTCGAAACCGCCCTGCGTGAAATCCGCGCCACCCGTCGTTTCGGGCGCATCATGGCGGTGGATTCTTCTGCCATCCACGTCGGCGGCCTGTCGCGCCACGGCCATATCGGCGACCGGATCCGCATTTCCAGACGCGACAGCACCACGATCGGTGGCGAAATAGTCGCCCTGTCCGGAACCTCGGCCCTGACTATGTTATATGCCCCGCCCGAGGGGATCGCGATCGGCGACGCCGTCGAACTGCTGCCGCCGCGCGGGATTCGCCCCTCGGTCAACTGGATCGGACGGGTGGTCGATGCCTTTGGCTGTGCGTTGGACACCCGCCCGCTGTTCAACGGCGAAACGCCGGTTCCGCTGCGCGCCGCGCCGCCACCGGCAACCCGGCGCCGCGCGTTGGGGGGGCGCCTCGATACCTCGCTGGCGGTGTTCAACACCCTGCTGCCGGTGGCGCGCGGCCAGCGCGTCGGGGTGTTCGCCGGCTCGGGGGTCGGCAAATCGTCGCTGCTGGCGGAAATGGCGCGCGGGCTGGATGCCGACGTGGTGGTCATCGCCCTGATCGGCGAGCGCGGGCGCGAATTGCGCGACTTCACCGAAAACGCGCTGGGGGTCGAGGGCATGAAACGCGCCGTCGTCGTCGCCGCCACCTCGGACCAGTCGCCGCTGGTCAAGCGTCGCGCCGCATGGACAGCAATGGCCGTGGCCGAATATTTCCGCGACACCGGCAAACACGTCCTGCTGTTGATGGACTCCCTCACCCGCTTCGCCGAGGCCCACCGCGAGGTCGCCCTGACCGCCGGCGAATCCCCCGGCCTGCGCGCCTACCCCCCCTCGACGGCCAACCTGATCGCCGGCCTGACGGAACGCGCCGGTCCCGGCATGCACGGCACCGGCGACATCACCGCCATTTTTACCGTCCTCGTCGCCGGCTCGGACATGGAGGAACCGGTGGCCGACATCACCCGCGGCGTGCTGGACGGCCACGTCATCCTGTCGCGCGACATCGCCGAGCGCGGCCGCTTTCCCGCCGTCGATACCGCGCGCAGCGTCTCGCGCAGCCTGCCCGCCGCGGCCAGCGACGCCGAAAACGCCCTGCTGGCACAGGCCCGCCGCATTGTCGCCACCTATGAAAAGGCCGAACCGATGATCCGCACCGGTCTTTACGCGGCCGGCTCCGATCCGGAAATCGACACGGCAATCACCATCTGGCCGGCACTCGACGCGTTTTTCGCCAGCGCGGAAACCGGCGGCACCACCGCCAGCTTTGCCCGCCTCGCCGCCATCCTCGACCCGCTCCGGTCAGAGGCTGTCCTCGATGCGGGCGTCGCAAGCGTCGCGCGCGCAGATCCGGCAGGACGTTCCGACCCGCCTGACCCGCCGCTCGCCTGACAACCACGGCATCAATGCCAGCGCTTGCCGATGCGGAATAACCAGCATCGCCGACAGGTAATCCGGCGGATCGCCGAACTGCACCTCGCCGCGCGGCAGCGCCAGCGTCAGCGTCACAAACCGTGTGCCATCCGGCATCTCGACGGTGTTTTCCAGCGGCCGCCCCGGCTGGCTGAATCCGCGAAAAACCGGCCACAGGGCGCAGGCATTTCCGTGGCGCGGCAACGGAAAATCCGGCAAGGCCAGCCGTCGCAACGCCTGCCCGGCGGCATTGACAACCACCACCCCCATCGCCGGTGCCTCGCTCCCTTCGCGGTGCAGACAGGCCAGCCGCAAAAACACCTGATGCACCGACACGCCGAACTTTCGCGCCAACATCGCCGGATCATAGGCGCATTCCGCCGCCGCCGCCGTGAATTCAACCAGCGGCATGGCCCGTGCGTTGTCCAGATAGGTCGCCAGAATATCCTGCACCAATACCCGCGCCCGCCTGTCCTCTACGGTTTGCGCCAATACCTCCACCGTGCTTTCGTCGGCGTCCGGTTGGTCCAGCGCCGGAAAATGGCAGGCGTGCGCGGCCAGAAACCGGTCCACCGATTCCTCGGGCGTGGCGCTGCGTGTGCCTTGCTCGACCGAGCGGTCGAAATATTCCAGCAACGCCGTCGCCGCATCGGACAACCTCCGGCTTTCGGTCTTGATCGCGGCGTGAAACCGCGCCCGCCGCTCCGGCGCGATATCGTCCATCGAGGCCAGAATCCCGTTGGTGGACCGGATCGCCGTAATATTCGACAACATCAAATGCAGGCTCTCGGCCAGAAACGGGTCATGGGTCAGCCGGTCGGACAGCGCGGCAATGGCATCTTCCTGATCGCGGGACTGCCGGTATAATGTCGCCAGCAACTTCGACCAGCCGGGAAACCGTCCGGCCAGCTCCGCCAGTCCGGCGGTTTCGGCGCCGGCCTCCGGGCGATAGGCGGCGGCCTCCTGCAAGGTCGAAATCAAGGCGGCATCGGCCCCTTCGGCCAGTTCCGTCGCCGCCACGTCCAGCGCACGGGCAATCGCCAGCAAGACTTTCCCCGCGATTCCCCGCTTGTTGTGTTCGATCAGGTTGAGGTAGGACGTCGAAATACCCGCTTGCCGTGCCAGCGCCGTTTGCGAAACACCCTTGCGGCGGCGAAACTCGCGAATCCGGGTGCCTGTCAATGAACGTACCACGGGTCAATTCCTTATGATTTCATGCGCTTGCCGCGCTGCAATGTAAATAACTTTACTTGACGTGCGGACAATAATGACAACAATTTACAAAAAAATCCTGCAAATGCAATCATTTATTGATTTTTTGACGAAACGGGCGCCAGAATAGCGCAGGACGCAAAGTCCACCTGCCGTTCATGGCAGAAAGAAATGACACGAATGGGAGGAAATTCATGTCCAAATTAATCACAAGCCGTCGAGGACTGATTAAATCGGGCGCCGCAATTGGCGCCGGTCTGGCAGTTCCGACGATCTTCACGGCCGGCCCCGCAGCGGCCGCGGCCTACACCAACGAGCCGACCGGCAGCACGGTGACCCTCGGGTTCAACGTGCCGCAGTCCGGCCCGTATGCCGACGAGGGCGCCGACGAGCTGCGCGCCTACAAGCTGGCGGTCGAACATCTGAACGGTGGCGGCGACGGCGGTATGATGAACACCTTCAGCTCCAAAAAGCTGTCGGGAACCGGCATCCTTGGCCGCAAGGTCGAATATGTGACCGGCGACACGCAGACAAAATCCGACGCGGCCCGCGCATCGGCAAAATCCATGATCGAAAAAGACGGCGCGGTGATGATCACCGGCGGCTCTTCCTCGGGCGTGGCGATTGCCGTGCAGAGCCTGTGCCAGGAAGCGGGCATTATCTTCATGGCCGGTCTGACCCACTCCAACGACACCACGGGTAAAGACAAGAAAGCCAACGGTTTCCGCCACTTCTTCAACGGTTACATGTCCGCTGCCGCTCTGGCGCCGGTGCTGATCGACCGTTACGGCTCGGACCGCAAGGCCTATCACCTGACCGCAGACTATACCTGGGGCTGGACACAGCAGGCCTCGATGGCTGCCGCAACCGAGGCGCTCGGCTGGGAAACCGTTGCCAACGTGCTGACACCGCTGGCGACGCAGGATTTCTCGTCCTATGTTGCTCCGGTTCTGAACTCCGGCGCCGATGTGCTGATCCTGAACCACTACGGTGGCAACATGGTCAACTCGCTGACAGCCGCCGTTCAGTTCGGCCTGAAAAACAAACAGGTCAACGGCAAAAACTTCGAGATCGTCGTTCCCCTGTACTCGCGCCTGATGGCCCGTGGTGCCGGCGACAACGTCAAGGGCATCTTCGGTTCCACCAACTGGCACTGGTCCCTGACCGACGCCGGTTCGCAGGCTTTCGTCAAATCCTTCGGCGAAAAATACGGCTTCCCGCCGAGCCAGGCCGCCCACACCGTTTACTGCCAGACCCTGCTCTATGCGGATGCGGCTGAACGCGCAGGCTCGCACAATCCGTGCGCGATTGCCGAAGCCCTCGAAGGCTTCAAGTTCGACGGCCTCGGCAATGGTCCGGTTGAATACCGCGCCGCCGACCACCAGTGCTTCAAAGACGTGCTGGTCGTGAAAGGTAAAGAGAACCCGACATCCGAGTTCGACCTTCTGGAAATCGTGGAAATCACCCCGCGTGCCAAAGTCGAATATGCACCGGACAACGAGTTCTTCGCCGGCGGCAACCTGGGCCAGTGTAACCCGGGCGCCTAAGTTTCCCCCTCGGGAATACCTACCGGTCGCGCCTTGTGCGCGGCCGGCTTTTCCGCCAGCAAGGCGGGCAATCACAACATCACAGGACGGAAAAGATGGACGCCATCCTTCTGCAAATTCTTAACGGTCTGGACAAAGGCAGCGCCTACGCGCTGATCGCCCTTGGCCTGACCCTGATCTTCGGCACGCTCGGTGTGGTGAATTTCGCCCACGGTGCCTTGTTCATGATCGGGGCTTTCGTGGCTGTCGTCATGCGCAAAATCCTGATGCTTTCCATCGTCACACTCGATCCCGTCCGCACGAACTTCCTCGGCAAGCCGCTGGAAATCAAAACCACCTACGTCGAAAGCTGGTTTGGCGGTTTCGGCACATGGATGATCGACTATTCCGTCCCGCTGTCGATCCTTCTGGCCATTCCGGTGATGATCCTGATCGGTTTCGTGATGGAACGCGGCCTGATCAAACATTTCTACCACCGCCCGCACGCCGACCAGATTCTGGTGACCTTCGGGCTGGCGATCGTGTTGCAGGAAATCGTCAAGGCGATTTTCGGCGCCAACCCGATCCCGCAGAGCGCCCCTGCGGCGGTGTCCGGCGCCCTCGATATCGGCGTTTTGATCGGCATGGCCGAAAACGCGGTGATCTATCCCTACTGGCGCCTGATCTATTTCTTCTTTGCGGTTGCCGTCATCGCTGCGGTGTTCAGCTTCCTGCGTTTCACCACCTTCGGTATGGTCGTGCGCGCCGGCATGGCCGACCGCGAAACTGTCGGCCTGCTGGGGATCAACATCAACAAACGTTTCACCCTGATGTTCGGGCTGGCCTCGGCCGTGACCGGACTGGCGGGGGTGATGTATTCGCCGATCCTGCCGCCCAACTACCACATGGGGATGGATTTCCTTGTCCTGTGTTTCGTCGTCGTGGTGGTCGGCGGCATGGGCAGCCTGCCGGGCGCGGTCCTCGCCGGATTCCTTCTGGGCATACTGGAAAGCTTCGCTTCGATGACCGAGGTGAAATCCATTCTGCCCGGTATCGACCAGATTATTATTTACCTCGTCGCCATGATCGTGTTGCTGGTTCGCCCGCGCGGACTGATGGGGCGCAAAGGCGTGATGGAGGATTGATTTCATGCTGAGTAACCTCAGAAACAACGACACGGCCCTGTTTATCGGGTTCACCATCATCGTGCTGGCCGGCCCGGTTATCCTCGCCCCCTTCGGTGCCGGATACCCCGATCTGCTGCAACGTTTCGCGATCTTCGGCATTTTCGCGGTGGGCTACAATATCCTGTTCGGCCTGACCGGCTACCTGTCGTTCGGCCACGCCGCCTTCCTCGGGGTGGGGTCGTATTCCGCCGTCTGGATGTTCAAACTGCTCAGCATGAACATCATTCCCGGCATCTTGCTGGCGATCATTCTGTCCGGCATCTTCGCGCTGCTGATCGGCTATATCACCCTGCGCCGCTCGGGCATCTATTTTTCCATCCTGACGCTGGCGTTCGCGCAAATGTCCTACAGCCTCGCCTATTCGGTGCTGACACCGATCACCAACGGCGAAACCGGCCTGCAAATCCGCATCTCGGATCCGCGCGTCCTCGACCCGAAAAACGTCGATGGCTCGCTGCCCTCGACCAGCCTGTTCGGGCTGGGCATGAATGACACATGGCGCACGACGCTGTTCGGCATGGACCTGCAATTCAACGTCGGCTTCTACGTCTCGGCGCTGTTCCTGATACTGGCGTTCTATATCAGCCTGCGGATTTTCCGCTCGCCTTTCGGGCTGATGCTGCGGGCGGTGAAAACCAACCAGAACCGTCTGATGTATACCGGCGTCAACACCAAACCCTACACCTTGGCGGCCTTTGTCATCTCGGGCATGTATGCCGGTCTGGCCGGCGGTCTGCTGGCGGCAATGGATCCGCTGGCCGGTGCGGAACGTATGCAATGGACCGAATCCGGTGCCGTCGTCCTGATGGTGGTTCTGGGCGGTGCCGGCACGCTGATCGGGCCGGTTCTGGGCGCGGGCTTCATCAACTATTTCGAAAAAATCTTCTCGCGGATCAACGAAAACACCCTGCACGACTGGTTCAGCTTCCTGCCGGGCTTCATCGACAATGCGCTGGTCTGGGTGATCAACCCGTTTGTCGGCAAAGGCTGGCAACTGACCCTTGGCACGCTGTTCATGCTGGTGGTGATTTTCCTGCCGGGCGGGTTGATGGACGGGGCGACCCGCATCGTCAACCGCATGTCGCGCAAAAAATCCGCGGGGTCGGCCGACAATGCCGACACGCCGGCCGAATAGGGGGAAAGACCGATGGGAATTCTCGAAGTCCAGAACGTCAACAAACACTTCGGCGGCCTGCACGCGCTGAACAACGTCAACCTCAGCGTCGAGGAAGGCACCGTGCATGCCATCATCGGGCCGAACGGGGCGGGTAAATCCACCTTCCTCAATTGCCTGATCGGCAAACTGAAACCCGACACCGGCACGGTGTTGTTTCAGGGCGACCCGGTTTTGGGTAAAAAGCCGCACGAAATCAACCAGATGGGCATCAGTCGCGTGTTCCAGACACCCGAGATTTTTACCGATCTGACGGTGTTCGAAAACGTGATGATCCCCTGTTTTGCCAAACGCGACGGCAGTTTTGAAATGAACGCCCTGCGCCATGTGCGCCGCGAAACCGACATTCGCGAAAAGGCCGAAAAGATGCTGCTGGATGTCAACATGCAGGATAAAATCCATGTGGATGCCGCCTCGCTGTCGCGGGGTGACAAACGCCGCCTTGAAATGGCGATGTGTCTGGCACAGGATCCGCGCCTGCTGCTGCTGGACGAACCCACTGCCGGCATGGCGCGCGCCGATACAAACAACACCATCGACTTGCTGAAACACATCGGCGAAACCCGCAAAATCACCAAGGTTATCATCGAACACGACATGCACGTCGTGTTCAGCCTCGCGACCAAAATTTCGGTTCTGGCGCAGGGTGCGATCATCGCCGAGGATATTCCGGACAACATCAAAGGGCACCCCAAGGTGCGCGAAGCCTATCTCGGGGAAGCAGAAGTATGAGCCAGATTGCCGACACAGCCTCCACACCCGCCTATTTTTCGGCCTGGGACATCCACTCCTACTATGGCGAAAGCTACATCGTCCAAGGGGTTTCCTTCAACATCCACGAAGGCGAAATTCTCGCCCTTCTGGGTCGCAACGGCGCCGGCAAGACCTCGACCCTGCGATCCATCGCGCGCATTGGCGACCCCGAGGTAAAGCGCGGCGAAATCTGGCTGGACCATCAGGCGATCCACGAAATGGAGAGCTGGCAGGCGGCGCAGGCCGGCATCGCGCTGGTCCCCGAGGATCGCCGTATCATCCAGGGCCTGACCGTTCAGGAAAACCTCGAACTGGCGCAGATTGCCCCGCCGATCGGCTGGTCGATCGAACGCATCTACGAACTGTTCCCCCGTCTGGGCGAGCGTAAAAACCAGGAAGGCACGACCCTTTCGGGTGGCGAGCAACAGATGCTGGCCATCGGCCGTGCCTTGGCCCGCGACGTCAAACTGCTGTTGCTGGACGAACCTTACGAGGGGCTGGCGCCGGTGATCGTGCAGGAAATCGAACGCACCCTGCGCCAGATCAAGGAACTGGGCATCACCACCATTATCGTCGAACAAAACGCCATCGCCGCGCTGAAACTGGCCGACCGCGCCGTGATCCTCGACACCGGCGAGGTCGTGTTCGACGGCACCGCGCAAGAGGTGCTGGACAACGAGCAACTGCGCGAGGATTATCTGGCTATCTGACCCGCCGGAAAAACGGCAATAAAAACAACAGGGGGCGGGGCTTCCGCTCCTGAATTCAGGAAGAAGAGTTATGGAACACCACATCTACCCCCCCTCGGACGAAATCGTCAAACACGCGCTGGTCAACGACGAACAGTACAAGGAAATGTATGCGGCCTCGGTTGCAGATCCCGACGCTTTCTGGGGCGAGCAGGCGAAAACGCTGGACTGGATGACCGCGCCGACCAAGGTGAAAAACACCACCTACGCCTATCCCGACGTCTCGATCAAATGGTTCGAGGACGGGGTGCTGAATGTTTCCGCCAACTGCATCGACCGCCACGTTGCCGATCGCGGCGACCAGACGGCGATCATCTGGGAAAGCGACAACCCTGCGGACGACGCCAAGGTCACCTACAAGGAACTTCTGGACCACGTCTCGCGTCTTGCCAACGTCTATAAAAAACTCGGCGTCGGCAAGGGCGACCGCATTGTCCTTTATATGCCGATGATCCCCGAGGCCGCCTATGCCATGCTCGCCTGCGCGCGCATCGGTGCGGTCCACTCCATCGTTTTCGCCGGTTTCTCGCCCGAGGCACTGGCCTCGCGCATCGCCGATTCGGGTGCCAAGCTGGTTATCACCGCCGACGAGGCCCCGCGCGGCGGCCGCAACACGCCGCTGAAGGCCAATGTGGACAAGGCGCTGGAAATCTGCGGCGACGTCACCACGCTGGTGGTCGAGCGCACCGGCGCCGATGTCGGCCTGAAAGCGGGCCGCGACCATTCCTACCGCGCGCTGACGGCGGATGCTTCCACCGATTGTCCGCCCGAACCGATGAACGCCGAGGATCCGCTGTTTATCCTCTATACCTCCGGCTCCACCGGCAAACCGAAGGGGGTTGTGCATACCACCGGCGGCTATCTGCTCTATGCCTCGATGACGCACCGCTATGTGTTCGATTACCACGACGGCGACGTCTACTGGTGCACCGCCGATGTCGGCTGGGTCACCGGTCACAGCTATATCGTTTACGGCCCGCTGGCCAACGGCGCGACCACGCTTATGTTCGAGGGCGTGCCGACCTATCCCGACGCCTCGCGTTTCTGGCAGGTATGCGAGAAACACAAGGTCAACCAGTTCTACACCGCCCCGACCGCCATCCGCGCGCTGATGGGACAGGGCGAGGACTATGTGACCAAATGCGATCTGTCCTCGCTGCGGATCCTCGGATCGGTGGGCGAGCCGATCAACCCCGAGGCATGGGAATGGTATAACCGTGTGGTCGGGCAGGGCAAATGCCCGATCGTCGATACATGGTGGCAGACCGAAACCGGCGGCATCATGATCACCCCGCTGCCCGGCGCGACCCCGACCAAGCCGGGTTCCGCTACCCGCCCGTTTTTCGGCATCCAGCCGGTCATTCTGGACGCACAAACCGGCGTTATTCAGGAAGGCAACGGCGTCGAGGGCGTGCTGTGCATCAAGGACAGCTGGCCGGGCCAGATGCGCACGGTTTACGGCGACCACGACCGGTTCATCTCCACCTATTTTGCCGATTTCAAAGGCTACTATTTCGCCGGCGACGGCTGCCGGCGGGACGAGGACGGCTACTACTGGATCACCGGCCGTGTGGACGATGTGATCAACGTATCCGGTCACCGCATGGGCACCGCCGAGGTCGAATCCGCACTGGTCGCCCACCCCAAGGTTTCCGAGGCCGCCGTCGTCGGCTATCCGCACGATATCAAGGGGCAGGGCATCTATGCCTATGTCACCCTGATGGGCGGCGAGGAACCGTCGGACGAGTTGCGCAAGGAACTCGAAGTCTGGGTGCGCAAGGAAATCGGGCCGATTGCCAAGCCGGACCTGATCCAGTGGGCGCCCGGTTTGCCGAAAACCCGTTCGGGCAAAATCATGCGCCGCATCCTGCGCAAGATTGCCGAAAACGACTATGGCGCGCTGGGCGATACCTCGACACTGGCCGATCCGTCGGTGGTGGACGAACTGATCGAAAACCGCATGAACCGCTAGGCGGGTTTATGCGCCGGAACGACGGCCTCGCGGTACATCGCGGGGCCGTTTCCGTGCGGGAAACGGTGCGAATTTCCCGCACAAACTTTTCCGATAATACACTGATTTCAAACTTAAAAACCACGGTGTTGCCCATGGGCAATTTTTCGGTTACGGCACGATTATCACCTTGCCATCCGGCAACTTGGTGGCCGCTGCCAAGCCTGTTTCGACCTCGGCAAGTTCAAGGCGTTTTGCAACATCCGTGCGCCAGCGGCCATCGGCGAAACGGGCCTGCACCTCGGCCACGGCCTGCATCTGTTCGGCGGGCGCGGTGGTGCGCATCCATTGCGTCAGCCAGAAACCCTCGATCCGTTTGCCCATGAAAATCAGTTGCCCCATTTCGCTCAGGCAGGGCGTGTCGGTGCCGAGCTTGCCATAGGAAACCCAGCGGGCGCGGTTCGGCATCAGGGTGAAGACCCGTTCCGAAATCCTGTCCGACACGGCATCCAGAAAAACCCGCGGTTTATAGCGGCGGCTGGCATCGGCGAACTGTTCGGCGAAATCCGGCGCGGTCACGTCCAGCACCGCCGCCGCCCCCAGCGCCGTCAGCGGTGCGACAGTTTCGGCCCGCCGCACCAGAGCGATAGCCTGAAGCCCCATATCCCGCGCCAGCCCGATCATCAGCTTGCCAAGCTGGCTGCCCGCGGCTGAAATCACGAAGGCCTCGCCATCCGCCGCCGCCATATGCACCATCGCCATGGCGGTCATCGGGTTGACGATCTGCGCCGCGCCGTCCTCGTCGGAAATATCGTCACGCAGGGGGATGCAGTTCATCGCATCCGTCACCGCATATTCCGCCCACGCACCGGAGCCGTTTTGCGACACCGCAAAGGCCACCCGTTTTCCCGACAACCCTTCGGCCCCCGCGCCGGTTTCCACGACATCGCCGCAGCCTTCGAAGCCCGCCGGCGCGCCCTTGACGCGCGGCTGGCCGTATTCGCCCTTGATGAAATGCAGGTCGGACGGATTGACGGATGCCGCCCGCAACCGGATCAGCACCTGCCCGTCGGCGGGAACCGGTTTCGGGATGTCCGCCGTTTCCAGATAAAGCGCCGCGTCGGAAATCACGGGGCCGGTGGACTGGCCGGAATAGCCGTCCTGTTTCAGTAGTATGGCACGCATGGGGGTATCCTCGGGTTGGGGTCAGTCCCGTCGGACGCGAATGACCACATCGATTTTGGTAATGGTGGTGCCTGCCGGCGCCTTGGGGATATCGGCGAATTGCACGGCATCCATCGGCGCGTCTGTCAGGGTGTTGTCCTCTTCCCAGTAGTAATGCGGGTGATCGTCAAGGCGCGTGTCGAAATACGACCCGTTGCCGTCCACGGTCACCTCTTTCATCAGGCCGGCATCGCAATAGGCGCGCAGGGTGTTATAGACGGTCGCCAGCGAAACCGACGCGCCGGATTTGCGCGCGGCATCGAACAGGTTCTCGGCGGTGATATGGCGGTCCTTGCCGTCGCCCACCAGCAATTCGGCCAGCGCCAGGCGTTGGCGTGTCGGACGCAGGGCCGCGCTGGACAACCAGCTTGCGGCGCGTTGTTCGGGGGTAAGGTTTTCAGTATTCATGGGACACCGTTTCGTGGATTTGTCACAACATACAGGAAAATACCCCCTGAGCGCCAGCCCCTGTATCGCCGCTATTGCGCCGTATCGGGTTGCGGTGGTAGGTAGGTTGGAACACACAATGTTGCAGGAGCCTTGCCGAATGTCCGACCGCCCCACCAGTTTTTCCTATGACGATCTGATCACCTGCGCCAAGGGCGAGATGTTCGGTCCCGGCAACGCGCAACTGCCGATGCCGCCGATGCTGATGATGGACCGCATCACCGGGATTTCCGCCGATGGCGGCACCAACGGCGAAGGGCATGTGGTGGCCGAACTGGATATCAAGCCGGACCTGTGGTTTTTTCCCTGCCATTTCGTCGGCAACCCGATCATGCCCGGCTGTCTGGGACTGGATGCGCTCTGGCAGTTGACGGGGTTCAATCTGGGCTGGCGCGGGATGCAGGGCAAGGGTATGGCGCTGGGCGTCGGCGAGGTGAAATTCACCGGCATGGTAACGCCGGAGACGAAGCTGGTGCGCTACGAAGTCGATTTCACCCGTGTCATCGACCGTCGTCTGAAAATCGGTCGCGCCAATGGCAAAATGTTTGCCGACGGCGTGCATGTTTATACCGTGACCGACATGAAGGTCGGCCTTTCCCAAGAATAAATCCCTATAAAGGAACAGAAAATGCGTCGTGTCGTTATCACCGGTCTCGGGATCGTTTCTTCTATTGGCAATAACGCCGAGGAGGTCACGGCCTCGCTCAAGGCAGGAAAATCCGGCATCAGTTTCGCCGAGAGCTATGCCGAACACGGGTTCCGCAGCCGCATCCACGGCATGCCGGATATCACCCCGAAAGACCTGATCGACAAACGGGTTTACCGGTTTATGGGCGAGGGTGCGGCCTATGCCTATCTGTCGATGCAACAGGCGATTGCCGATGCGGGGCTTGAGGAAAGCGATGTTTCCAACGAGCGCACCGGACTGGTTGTCGGTTCCGGCGGCCCGTCCACCAGCCATCTGTTCCAGGCGCATAAAATCGTGATCGAGAAGGGCGCGCCGAAACGCATGGGGCCGTTCATGGTGACGCGGGGCATGTCCTCGACCACCTCGGCCTGTCTGGCGACGCCGTTCAAGATCAAGGGCGTGAACTATTCGATTACCTCGGCCTGTTCGACCTCGGCCCATTGCATCGGCAACGGGGTGGAGCAGATCCAGTTCGGCAAGCAGGACATCGTTTTTGCCGGTGGCGGCGAGGAACTGGACTGGACCCTGTCCTGCCTGTTCGACGCGATGGGGGCGATGTCGTCGAAATACAACGATTCGCCGGAAACCGCGGCGCGGGCCTTCGATGCGACCCGCGACGGTTTCGTGATTGCCGGCGGCGGCGGCATTGTCGTGCTGGAGGAACTGGAACACGCGCTGGCGCGCGGGGCCAAGATCTACGCCGAGGTGACGGGCTACGGCGCGACCTCGGACGGGTATGACATGGTGGCACCGTCGGGCGAGGGCGGGGAACGCTCGATGAAGCTGGCGATCGCGACCATCGGTGATCGCAAGGTGGATTATATCAACGCGCACGGCACCTCGACCCCCGCAGGCGATGTGACCGAGGTCAAGGCGGTGCGCAATGTGTTCGGCGAGGGCAACACGCCGGTCATTTCCTCGACCAAGTCGCTGACCGGTCACAGTCTGGGCGCGACCGGCGTGCAGGAGGCGATTTACAGCCTGCTGATGCTGAAGGACGATTTCATCACCGCCTCGGCCAATATCACCGAGCTGGACCCCGAGATCAAACCGGAAGAAATCGCGCTGGAGCGGATCGACAATGCGGGGCTGGATACGGTGCTGTCCAACAGCTTCGGCTTTGGCGGCACAAATGCAACGCTGGTGATGAGCAAATACCATGGCTGATCTGATGAAGGGAAAACGCGGCCTTGTGATGGGGGTCGCCAATGAACGCTCCATCGCCTGGGGCATCGCGAAAACCCTTGCCGACGAGGGGGCCGAACTGGCCTTTACCTATCAGGGCGAGGGCTTCGGCAAACGCCTGCGGCCACTGGCGGAAAGCGTCGGGTCGTCGCTGGTGCTGCCGGCGGATGTGCAGGACGAGGCGTCGCTGGACGCGGTGTTCGACACGCTGAAGGACGAATGGGGCAGCATGGATTTTCTGGTCCACGCCATCGCCTATTCCGACAAGGAGGAACTGGCGGGGGAGTTTGTGAACACCAGCCGCAAGAATTTTCTGAACTCGCTGGATATTTCCTGCTACAGTTTTGTCGATGTGACGCGGCGCGCGGTGCCGTTGATGGAGAACGGCGGCTCGATCATCACGCTGACCTATCTGGGCAGCCAGCGGGTGCAGCCGAATTACAACGTCATGGGCGTGGCCAAGGCGGCGCTGGAATCGGCGGTGCGCTATCTGGCCAACGATCTGGGACCGAAGGGGATCCGTGTGAATGCGGTCAGTCCGGGACCGATGAAAACGCTGGCCGGTGCAGCGATCGGCGGGGCGCGCAAGGTGTATCGGGTGATTGGCGAGAACGCACCGCTGCGCTCCAACGCGACGCCGGAATCGGTGGGCGGCACGGCGGCCTATCTGCTGTCGGATTACGGCGCCTATACCACCGGCGAGATCATCCGCGTCGATGGCGGCTATCATGTGATGGGGCTGTTGCAGCCTGAGAACCTCTGATGTCAGGGAACATGTCTTGACGGATACAACAGGCGGGAAGAAGACCGGTTTTGGCCATTATGTGATTGGCGGGCTGTCGTTTATTCCGCTCATCGGCGTTGTTTTCGGTATTGCCGCGATTGTCATCGGTCTGGGCCGGAGGGAATCCGGCGGCAAGGTTCTGGCCGCGCTCGGGGCTGCTGGTATTGGCGTTACCTTCCTTCTGTACGGGTCGCTTTTCTATTTCGGTTTTATCCAGCGTGGCGGGATTTATGACGGTTTGCGGGCACAGTTGGCGCAAACGACGATCAACACGCTGGTTCCGTCGATCGAGTTTTACAGGCTCCAGTACGGAAGATACCCCGCTACGTTGGAACAGTTGCGCAACTCCTGGGAGGATGGCGCGACGTTTTCCGGAATTTACGACCCTTCGGTTTCGGGGAAGCCGCAACCGTTTTACTACAGGTCGGCAGGGCCGGATTCGTATTATCTGCGCGGTGTCGGGCCGGACGGTGTCGCGTTTACAGATGACGATATCGTGCCGACGGTAAATATACCGGTCGGCAGCAACATAGGGCTGTTGATCGAGAAGTAGGCCGGACGCCGCTTTGGTCGCCACGTCGCGAAAATCCTGTGTTTTATCCGTTTCCTTCCTGTGCCAGACTGGGCGCAGGAGGAACCCCTATGCCCATAACAACCTGTGTTTTCGATGCCTATGGCACCCTGTTCGATGTAGCCGCCGCCGCGCGGATTGCCGCCGCCGAGCCGGGGCGCGAGGCGTTTGCCGCAAACTGGCCGCAGATCGCGCAGGACTGGCGGTTGAAGCAGTTGCAATATACCTGGCTGCGCGCTGTCGCCGATGCGCACACGGATTTCTGGCAGGTGACGCAGGACGGGCTGGATTACGCGCTGGAGGCGGCGGGTTTGCAGGACGCCGAGCTGCGCGAACGGTTGCTGGCGCTGTATCGGGAATTGTCGGCCTTCCCCGAGGTTCCCGCGATGCTGGCGGATTTGAAGGCGGCGGGGATGCAGACGGCGATATTGTCGAACGGCTCGCCGGATATGCTGGCCTCGGCCGTGGAAAGCGCGGGGATCGGCGGTGTGCTGGACGACGTGCTGAGCGTGCAGGACGTGGGTGTTTTCAAGCCGCATAAATCGGTTTACGACATGGTCGGCAAGCGGTTCGGTTGTGCGCCGGAGGAGGTTCTGTTCGTGTCCTCGAACGGCTGGGATGCGGCGGCGGCGGCGGGCTACGGGTTCTATACGGCGTGGGTAAACCGCGCGGGTGAGCCGATGGACCGGCTGCCGTGGAAGCCGCAGGTGGTGATGAAGGATTTGACAGGAATTGCGGAACTGGCGCGGGGGCGGGCATGAGGTTTACCACGAGTGACGGGCTGCAACTGGCCTATGAGGACGAGGGCGCGGGGCCGGTTCTGTTGTGCCTGCCCGGGCTGACGCGCAATGCGCGGGATTTTGACGATCTGGCGGCGGCCATCAAGGGCGTGCGGCTGGTGCGGCTGACCTATCGGGGGCGGGGCGGGTCGGATCGGGACCCGGAATTCATGAACTACAATGTGCCGCAGGAGGCGCGGGACGCGATTGAATTGCTGGACCATCTGGGGATTGAACGGGCGGTGTATCTGGGGACCTCGCGCGGGGGGATTATTGCCATGCTGACGGCGGCGATGGCGAAGGAGCGGCTGGCGGGGGTGATCCTGAACGACATCGGGCCGGAGATCGACACGGGCGGGCTGAACCGGATTTACGACTATATCGGGCGGCAACCGAAGGCGCGGAATTTTGACGAGGCGGCGGTTGTGCTGCGCGAGACGATGGGGGCGGAGTTTCCCGATCTGGCGCTGGCGGACTGGCGCGTGCAGGCGACGCGCTGGCTGGAGGAGGCGCCGGAGGGCGGGTTGCGGCTGAACTACGACCCGAAGCTGCGCGATGCGATGCTGGCGCAGGCCAAGGGGGAGCAGCCGGATTTGTGGCCGCTGTTCGACGCGATGGCGGGGCTGCCGCTGGGGGTGTTGCGCGGGGCGAACTCGGACCTGTTGAGCCGTGAAACGGTGGCGGAGATGCAGCGGCGTCGGCCGGATATGGTTTACGCCGAGGTGCCGGATCGTGGTCATGTGCCGTTTCTGGACGAGCCGGAATCGCTGGCCGTGATTAACGAAGTGGTAAGGGAATCGGTTTAGTGGTTGATATCGGAATGATCCGGGCGGCGGCAGAACGCCTCGCCCCTGTGGTGCGCAGAACGCCGCTGTTGTCCTCGCCGTTTCTGGATGAAATCGCCGGTCGGCGGGTATTTGTGAAGGCCGAGAACCTGCAACATACCGGCAGTTTCAAGTTTCGCGGCGGCTGGTCGGCGCTGTCGGGGATGGATGCGGAAAAACGGACCGGCGGGGTGATTGCCTATTCGTCCGGCAACCATGCGCAGGGGGTTGCCCTGGCGGCGGCGCGCCACGGGGTGCCGGCGGTGATCGTGATGCCGGATGATTCACCGGCGTTGAAGATTGCCAACACGCGGGCGCTGGGCGCGGAGGTGGTGCTGTATGACCGCCTGAACGATGTGCGCGAGGAGATCGGTTCGCGGATCGCGGCGGAGCGCGGGCTGGTGCTGGTGAAACCCTATGACGAGCCGCTGGTGATTGCCGGGCAGGGCACGGTCGGGCTGGAGATCGCGGCGCAGGCGCGGGACGAGGGGATCGGCGCGGCGGAGGTGCTGGTGAATTGCGGCGGTGGCGGGCTGACCGCAGGGATCGCGCTGGCGCTGGAGGCGGAGGCACCGGAGATGCTGGTGCGGACGTGCGAGCCGGAGGGTTTCGACGATGCGGCGCGCTCGTTGGCGGCGGGGCGGATTGTAGCGAATGCGGTGCAGGGCGGCTCGATCTGCGATGCGATTGTGACGCCGGAGCCGGGGGCGATTACCTTTCCGGTCATGCAGCGGCTGTGCGGCGCGGGGCTGGTGGTGACGGATGCGGAGGCCTTGCAGGCGATGGCGCTGGCGTTCCAGCGGCTGAAGATCGTGCTGGAACCGGGCGGGGCGGTGTCGCTGGCGGCGGCGTTGTTTCATGGTGACGGGATCGCGGCGGATACGGTGATTGCGGTGACCACGGGCGGCAATGTGGATGCGGCAATGTTTGCACGGGCGCTGGAGACGCTGGCATGACGCGGGCGGATATCGTGATTGTCGGCGGCGGAATCGCGGGGGCGGGGCTGGCGGCGAGGGTCTCGGAATTTGCCGATGTGGTGCTGCTGGAGGGCGAGGATTCGCCTGGTTATCACGCCACGGGGCGATCGGCGGCGATGTATGTGGTGAATTATGGCTCCGACGTGGTGCGGGCGCTCAACCGGGCCAGTGGTCCGGCGCTGGAGGCAGCGGGGGTTTTGTCGCCGCGCGGGGTGCTGATTGTGGCGGAGGAGCGCGAGCGGCATTTGCTCGACGCCTATCTGGCGGAGCCGGAGGTCGAACATGTCGGGCGGGCGCGGGCGCTGGAGATGGTGCCGATCCTGAAGGCGGAGCGGCTGGCGGATGCGGTGCTGGAGACCTCGGCGCGGGATATCGACGTGGATCTGCTGTTTCAGGGCTATCTGAAAACCGCGCGGGCCAACGGGGCGCGGGTGGTGACGCGGGCGCGGGTGACGGGGATGCGGCGTGCGGGCGACTGGATTGTCGAGACGACGGCGGGGGAATTTTCCGCGCCGGTGGTGGTGAACGCCGCGGGGGCATGGGCGGATTCCGTAGCGGCGATGGCGGGGGTTGCGCCGTTGGGGATACAGCCGTTCCGGCGCTCGGTCGCGCGGCTGCCGGCGCCCGGCGGGCATGATGTGCGCGGATGGCCGATGCTGCTGAACGCGCCGGAGACATGGTATGCGAAGCCGGATGCGGGCAAGTGGCTGGTGTCGCCGGCCGAGGAGGATCCGGTGGAGGCGATGGATGCCTGGGCCGACGATATGGTGCTGGCCGAGGGGATCGCGCGCTATCAGGAATTTGTCACCGGGGAGGTGGTGCGGATCGAGGGGAGCTGGGCCGGATTGCGCAGTTTTGCACCGGACCGCACGCCGGTGGTCGGGTTCGATCCGGCGGTGGAGGGATTTTTCTGGCTGGCGGGTCAGGGGGGCTACGGGGTGCAGACCTCGCCCGCGATGTCGGCGCTGGCGGCGGCGTTGATCGGGCGGCGGAGGCCGGAACTGGACGGATGGGTGGTGGACGGTTTGTCGCCCGTGCGGTTTTCATGAAGCGGGCGCTGGTGATCGGCGGCGGGCCGGCCGGGCTGATGGCGGCGGAGGCGCTGGCCGATGCGGGGCTGGCGGTGACGGTGGCCGAGGCGAAGCCTACGCTGGGGCGCAAGTTTCTGATGGCGGGAAAATCCGGGTTGAACCTGACCAAGGACGCGCCGCCGGAGGAATTTCTGGCGGCCTATGGCGCGGCGCGTGGCTGGCTGGAGCCGATGTTGCGGACGTTTGGGCCGGAGCAGGTGCAGGACTGGGCGCGCGGTCTGGGGCAGGCGGTTTTTACCGGATCGAGCGGGCGGGTTTTTCCGCAGGCGATGAAGGCCTCGCCGTTGTTGCGGGCCTGGGTGCGGCGGCTGGATGGCAAGGGCGTGCGGTTTGCGATGCGCTGGCGCTGGCAGGGCTGGCGCGGGGATGCGACGGTGTTTGCAACGCCGCAGGGCGAGCAGGTTTTGACGCCGGATGTGACGGTGCTGGCGACGGGCGGGGCGAGCTGGGCGCGGCTGGGGTCGGACGGGGCCTGGGCGGAGTGGATCGGGGTGCCGCTGACGCCGTTCCGGCCCGCGAATATGGGATTCCGGCGGCACTGGTCGCGGTTTATGGAGCCGCATTTCGGCGCGCCGGTGAAGCCTGTGCGCCTGACGGTGGGCGGGCAATCGGTGACGGGCGAGTTTGTGGTGTCGCGGAAAGGGATCGAGGGGAGCGCGGTTTATGCGGTCTCGGCCGCGTTGCGCGATGGCGGGGAGCTGGTGCTGGACCTGTTGCCGGATCTGACGTTGGCGCAGGTGGAGAAACGGCTGGCGAAACCGCGGGGACGCAACAGCCTGTCGAACCATTTGCGCAAAACGCTGGGGCTGAAGGGGGTGAAGGCGGCGTTGCTGCGCGAGGGCGGGGCCTTGCCGGACGGGGCGGGGCTGGCGGCGCGGATCAAGGCGCTGGCGTTGCCGCTGGACGGGCCGGCGCCGCTGGACGAGGCGATCTCGACCGCGGGCGGGGTGCCGGTCGAGGCGCTGGACGGGCTGATGCTGAAGGACCGGCCCGGGGTGTTTTGCGCCGGCGAGATGCTGGACTGGGAGGCCCCGACCGGCGGCTATCTGTTGACCGGTTGTCTGGCAACGGGACGCGCGGCGGGGCGGCAGGCGGCGCGGTTTTCCGCCGGTTAGGCCACCTGCACCGGTGCGGTGCTTTCCAGATGCCAGACCTTGGATACGATCTGCCAGCCGGCGGGGCCGTTGACGAAGGACAGGTGGTCGACGAATACGTTTTCATGCGCCCGCAGGCGCAGCTTGA
>CAZDLV010000003.1:25005-30235 GCA_964506345.1 uncultured Rhodobacterales bacterium
TCGATGGACAGGATTTCGTCGTGGCGGGTCTGGTTGCGTCCGGCGGGCGAGGGGTTTATGAGTCACCGCCCTAGTAGATTGCATCGAAATAGATGGCGACGGCATCGAGTAGTTCGGCTGTTTTCTGCATGGTGGCTCCTGTTTTTCCCGCCGCGCCGCTCAGTAGCCGGTTTTTTCGCGCGCCCGTTGCAGGGCGGGGCGTTCCAGTAGGCGGGTGAAGTAGGCGCCTACCTTGCCTTCGGGCAGGGCGAATTTGGCGCCTTGTGCCCAGTTGGCGCAGTGGCCGAGCAGGATGTCGGGGACGGTGATTTTGTCGCCCATGACGAATGCGTTGTCGCCGAGGCGGTTTTCCAGCGTTTGCATGGCGGTGGCGAATTCGTGTTTGGCGGTGGGCTTGATCGCGGGGACGCGCAGGGCCTCGGGGTGGATGAAGGTGTTTTTGGCGGCCATCCACAGTGCGCCCTCGATTTCATCGACGCAGAACTGGGTGTAGCTGTCCTGAATGGCGCGCTCGATCGTGCCGGCGGGGTAGGTCAGTTGGTCGTGGCGGTCGGCCAGAAACTGCATGATGGCGATCGAATCGTAGATCGGGGTGTCATCGACCAGCAGGCAGGGGACCTTGCCGGTCGGGTTGATGGCGCGGACCTCGTCGGAGCGGGGCGGGGCGAGGTTCATTTCGTAGTCCACGCCCATTTCCTCGAGTATCCAGTAGACGCGCATGGCGCGGGTGCGGGGGGAACCGATGACGGTATACATGGTTTTTCTCCTATCGGGGGCGCATCATGGCGATGCGGATGAAGGCGCGTTCCATCATGGCCATTGCCGGAACGGGACGCGACGAGCGTAACGCAAGATCGGTGTCGGTCAATAGCTGGATCACCGATTCAAGGCGCGGCGTGCCCCATGTGCGGGCCTGCCGGACCATGCGGTCGCGGCGCGGGCCGAAAACCGGCGGGCGGGCGCGGGACAGGGCGGCCTCGGGGCCCTGGTCGGAGGAGGCGGCGGCGTGCAGCAGTTTGAAATGGCGGGTGGCGCCGATGCACAGCGTGGTCGGGTTGACCCCCTGCGCGGCGAGGCGGTGCATTTGCGGCACGATGGCGGCGGCGTTGCCCTCGGCCGCCATGTGGACGGCGTCATCCAGCGCGGCCTCGGTGGTGGCGGGGGCGCAGGCGAGGATGTCGGCGGGGCTGGCGGGGGTGTCGTCGCCGATTTTGTAGAGGGACAGTTTTTCCACCGTCTGGCGGAAGTCGCCCGGATCGAGTTCCTGCGCGAGGTTCGCGAGGTCGGTCATGGCCTCGGGTGCAATGGATGTGATGCCGGATTTTTGCAGGGTTGCCTCGATCTCCTCGCGGCCTGGCGGGTCGGTGTAGATGCCGATGGCGACGCAGGAGCCGCTGCCCTCGAAGGTTTTGCGCAGTTTGGAGCGGGCGTTGAGTTGCCCCGCCGTGACCACCATCATGGCGTCGCCCGGCTGCCAGTCCTCCAGCGCGGCGGTGAAGGTTTTGTCGAGGGTGTCGGTGGCCTCCTCGACCAGAACGGTGCGGGGGCCGGGGAAGAAGCCCTGCGCCTTGAGCGCGTCTTGCAGGCGGGCGGGGTCCTTGCGCAATTCGGCGCCGGTCATGCGGGTCAGGCGCATTTCCTCCTCGGCGTTCGGGCCGGTGATGGCGGCGATCAGGTCTTGCCGTTTCAGGGCGATTCGCATGGCGTCGGGGCCGAACAGCAGCACGCCCGCCTTTGACATATCCGGTTTGGCGAAGAAACGGGCAGCGTCGCGGGCGTTCAGTTTCACCGGATCCAGTCCTTGGCCGCGATGGCCATGCGGGTGACGATCTTGTCCGCCAGTGTGACCACAAGGCGGCGGTGGGCGTCGCGCGCCGCAACGCGGGTGGCATAGGCGGAGCCGGTGGCGTTGTAGGCGGTGAAGGCCTCGACCTTGTCTTTGTATACCTCGGTTCCGCCGGTGCGCGAGACGGTGAAATTGGCGATGCCCTTGAGGTTATAGCGGGTGATCGAGCCGTCGGGGGTGATGGCCAGCCCCTTGCGGGTGATGTTCAGGTCGATGGCCAGCAGGAAGGCGGGAGCGGTGGCAAGGCCGAGGCGCATTTCCAGACGTTCGCGCATGTCGAAACCGGTTTGCCCGTCGAGCGGGCCGATTTCGACCTGTCCGAACATGGCATTGGCTGCCGAGCCGTCGCCATAGATCGGGGTGAATCCGCAGCCGGCCAGCAGCAGCGGCGCGGCGGCGAGTGTCAGGAAGGTGCGGCGGCTAGATAACGACATTGACGATACGTCCCGGGACCACGATCAGTTTTTTCGGGGCTTTGCCATCCAGAGCCCTGACCACAGCATCGTCCGCCAGCGCCAGTTTTTCAACCTCGGATTTGGCGGCGTCCTTGGCGACGGTGATTTCCGAGCGCCGTTTGCCGTTGATCTGGATCGGCAGGGTTACGGTGTCGTCCACCAGCAGGGCGGGGTCGAGTGTTGGCCACGGGGTCGTGGTGACCATGCCTTCGCCGCCGAGCAGGTGCCAGACTTCCTCGGCCAGATGCGGGGTCATGGGCTGCATCAGTTGCGCCATGGTTTTCATGGCTTCGACTTTGGCTGCTTTGCCGGCCTTCGATTTTTGCAGGGTGTTGGTGAATTCATAGAGCTTGGCGATGGATTTGTTGAAGGCGAACCCCTCGATCCCTGCGGTTACGTCGGCGATGGCGCGGTGGGTGGCCTTTTGCAGGGCCAGCGCGTCGGCGTCGGAGCCGGTGGTGTCGCTGTCGTTGATCTCGACCGCCATGCGCCAGATGCGTTGCAGGTGTTTCCACGCGGCCTCGGCCCCTGCCGCGGTCCATTCGACGTCGCGTTCGGGCGGGGAGTCGGACATGACGAACCAGCGGGCGGTGTCGGCGCCGTATTGGTCGATGATGTCCTCGGGGTCGACTACGTTTTTCTTGGATTTCGACATCTTGATGACGGGCCCGACCTCTACCGGTTCGCCGGTTTCGCGCAGGGTGGCGCCGGTGGCGGTGCGGATGACCTCGGACGGGTTGTGATAGATTTTGCGGCCATTCTGCGTGGTGGCATAGAATTCATGCGTCACCATGCCTTGCGTGAACAGGGCGTTGAACGGCTCGATCGCCTTTTGCGGCAGGTGGCCGGTTCTGGCCATCGCGCGGGCGAAGAAACGGGAATAGAGCAGGTGCAGGATCGCGTGCTCGATACCGCCGATGTATTGGTCGACGTTCATCCAGTAGTCGGCCTCGGCCAGATCGGTGGGGGTTTCGGCGTGCGGGCTGGTGAAACGGGCGTAATACCACGAGGAGTCGACGAAAGTGTCCATCGTGTCGGTCTCGCGGAGTGCCGCGCCGCCGCATTTCGGGCAGGCGGTGTTGCGCCATGCGTCGTGGCGGTCGAGCGGGTTGCCGGGGCGGTCGAAGGTCACGTCTTCGGGCAGTTTGACCGGCAGGTTTTCCTTTTTCTCAGGCACGACGCCGCATTTTTCGCAGTGGACCACGGGAATCGGGCAGCCCCAGTAGCGCTGGCGGCTGATGCCCCAGTCGCGCAGGCGGTATTGGGTGACGCCCTTGCCCTGGTCGGCGGCCTCCATGCGGCGGATGACTTCGGCCTTGGCGTCGGCCACGGCCAGCCCGTTGAGGAAATCCGAGTTGATCAGGGTGCCGTCGTCGGTCACGGCCCCGGCGCCGATTTCGTAGTCGTTGCCGTCGGCGGAGACCACGGGTTTTACGTCCAGACCGTATTTGCGGGCGAAATCGAGGTCGCGCTGGTCGTGGGCCGGACAGCCGAAAATCGCGCCGGTGCCGTAGTCCATCAGGATGAAATTGGCGATATAGACCGGCAGTTTCCAGTCGGGATCGAAGGGATGGGTGACGGTGATGCCGGTGTCCAGACCGATTTTCTCGGCCTTTTCCAGTTCTTCGGCAGAGGTGCCCATGCGGCGGCATTCGGCGTTGAATTCCGCCACTTTCGGGTCGTTTTCCAGTGCCTTGGCCAGCGGGTGGTCGGCGGAAATCGCGGCGAAGCTGGCGCCGAACAGGGTGTCGGGGCGGGTGGTGTAGACCTCCAGCGATTCGAACCCTTCGGGGGCGCCGTTGGTGGTGAAGCGGAATTGCAGGCCTTGCGACTTGCCGATCCAGTTTTTCTGCATGGTGCGGACTTTTTCCGGCCAGTCGGGCAGGTTGTCCAGTGCTTCCAGCAGTTCCTCGGAATAGTCCGAGATGCGGAAGAACCACTGTGTCAGTTCCTTGCGTTCCACCGGTGCGCCCGAGCGCCAGCCCTTGCCGTCGATCACCTGTTCGTTGGCCAGAACGGTCATATCGACCGGATCCCAGTTGACCACGGCGTTTTTGCGATAGATCAGGCCGGCGTCGAGCATGTCTATAAACATGGCCTGCTGTTTGCCGTAGTATTCTGGATCGCAGGTGGCGAATTCGCGGGTCCAGTCGAGGGAAAAGCCGAGCGGCTGCAACTGTGCCTTCATGTCGGCGATGTTCCTGTAGGTCCATTCACCCGGATGCACGCCCTTTTCCATGGCGGCGTTTTCGGCCGGCATACCGAAGGCGTCCCAGCCCATCGGGTGCAGCACGTTGAAACCGCGGGCGGATTTGAAACGGGCCACCACGTCGCCCATGGTGTAGTTGCGCACATGGCCGATGTGGATGCGCCCCGAGGGGTAGGGGAACATTTCGAGGACGTAGTATTTTTCCCGCGATTCGTCCCGCGCGGCCCTGAATACCTGCGATTCGGCCCATGCCTGTTGCCATTTCGGTTCGCTGACGCGTGCGTTATATCGGGTCACGGCGATTTTCCTTTTCGTTCACCTGTCGGCACCTATAAGGTGAGTTTATCGGGTTTACGGTTGAAAGTGCTTTGTTTTTAAGGGTAAACGCGCAATTCATACCGTATTAACGTCTTGTTTGCATGCTAAGTAGCGAACCGCGTATGCGGGAACAAGAGGTTTCGGGGCCGTGCCGGTGCGCAACAGTGTGGTATCTGTGCATCACTTGGTGGAACATTGCCGAAATCGGATTTGGCTTGCTTGACCCCAACGGCATGTTGGGCGAATACATTTGCACTCCTTGCTGGGCAACCGGTGATAGGTGATATTTTAACTAACATGAGAGAAAAAACGATGAAAAACGTTCTTCTTGCTACCACAGCTCTGGTTGCCATGGCTGGTGCCGCATCCGCAGCTGTTTCCTGGGGCGGCGACGCTAAAGTA
>CAZDLV010000004.1:0-11999 GCA_964506345.1 uncultured Rhodobacterales bacterium
GCAACAATATGTTTCAACGCCGCCGTAGATTCGACATCCGGACAGGATACCCGCACGATGTCGGCGCCGGCATCGACACAAGCGGCAATTTGCGCGTTGGTTGCGGCCACGTCCGAAGTCAGCGTATTGGTCATGGTCTGCACCGTGATCGGCGAGTCCCCCCCGACCGGCACATTGCCCACATGAATAACACGGCTTTTGCGGCGATCTATATCGCGCCACGGACGAATTGGATTATGCGACATTGTCTGTCCCGCGTAATGGTAAAACCTTCATGCCCTGATAGCGCCGCGCCAACCGAATGTCACGCGCCGGATCCGCCATCGTATGACCGGTTATTGCGTATTTTGCGCTGTGTTCATCTCGCGCCATGCCTCGGCAGCAACCTGAAGCGCAACCGAGGGGTCCTTGACCTCGGCCATTGCCGATTCGATCTTGGCCGGTTGCAGCGGGATATCCCGCACCACCGCCTTGGTCGTGCTGACCGGACCATAGGCCCTGTCATCCACCATCAGATAAAGCGACGTCGCATTTCCCGCCCGCAAATAGGCAACCGGTGCATCCCTGGGCAAGGTATACTGTTCGCCCGCCGCCAGCAATTTTTCAAAAATGATGGTGCCGTTTTCCTGGTAAACCCGCACCCATGCCTCTTGTTGCGCGACAAGACTGATGGCCGGAACATGGATCGTTTCGCTAACGGTCGGGGCGACGGGTTCCGGTGTGCCTGCCGGTGCAACATCGGCCACAACAGTCGCTGCGGGCGCGGAAACATCGCTGCGGCCGGTATCCGGATCAATCGCGAAAATCGGCCCGTCGCGGGGCTGCACGATCGGCACATCCAGTTCCCGGCGTGTATACAAAACCGACGGATCGGCGGCGATATCAACGCTTGCAGCCGCCAGATTACCCCCGTTTCCGGCATCGCTGGCAAGCAAACCACCGGGTTCGAAGGCGACCATCGGTGTATCCTCGATCGGGGCGAACTCTACCCGCTGGATATCCTGCAAAACGAACCACGCACCATAGGCAATGCCGCCAACGACCAGCGCCAGAACCAGCAACGGGCCGGCCGCAGCCAGCGACAGGCCGACGCGCGCGCCACCGCCAGTGTCGAATCCGGGCATTCTCGGCACCCAGCCATTCGGATCTGTCGCCGGATCGTCATCACGGGCGGCCTTCTCGCTCTTGCGGGCCTTGGCAATGCCAAGTTCGGCACCCGCGCTCTGGAATCGGGCCTCGTCGCAAAACCGGGCAAAGGTTGCGTCCGGGTCCAGCGCCAGATACCGCGCATAGGACCGCACATAACCGGCAACAAAACTCGCATTGGGAAAAACCGAGACGTCGCAATTTTCAATGGCGGAAATATAGGCGGCCTTGATGCGCAAATCGCGCTGCACATCCAGCAACGACTTGCCAAGCGTCGCCCGCTCGCCACGAAGCTCATCCCCGAGTTTCTGCTCGAAAGAGTCGAAACCGCCAAGCGGCGTATCTTGCGACGTTTTATCCATCTGCCTGCTTTATTTTTCTCTGCCCGTGGCCGGTTTACGCCACCTGCGGCAAACTGCAAGCAGTCAACGCGGCGACATTGCGGGTTTGTAACATCTTTTTACAAACTTGTGCAAAAAAATTGACAGAAAATTTACTTTCCGGCAGATCACCGCCGATGCGCGGTTTTCGGGATCAGCCAACCATGGGAAGGCGTGCCAGCTCGCAGTGTTTCCACAAGGAATCCATAGACTTGACCAGATGATCCATCGTCGCGGCATCATGCACCGGCGACGGAGTAAAGCGCAGGCGTTCCGTGCCGCGCGGAACGGTCGGGTAATTGATGGGCTGGACATAGATGCCGGATTCTTCCAGCAAACGGTCGGACAGGGTTTTACATTTGACCGGATCGGCCACCAGAACCGGCACGATATGGCTGTCGCTGTCCATCACCGGCAGCCCCATCGCTTTCAGGCGCAATTTCAACACCCTGGCCGCTTCCTGTTGCTGGTCGCGCAGTTCCTGATGCTCTTTCAGATACCGGACCGAGGCGGCAGCCCCCGCCGCAATCGCCGGCGGCAAAGAGGTGGTAAAAATGAATCCCGGCGCATAGGAACGCACGGCATCGGCCATTTTCGCGGTCGTGGCGATATACCCGCCCATAACCCCGTAGGCCTTGGCCAGCGTGCCGTTGATGATATCAATCCGGCCCATCAGGCCGTCACGTTCGGCCACACCGCCGCCGCGCGGGCCATACATGCCGACCGCGTGAACCTCGTCGATATAGGTCAGGGCGTTGAATTCGTCAGCCAGATCGCAAACCTCCTCGATCGGACCGAAATCGCCATCCATCGAATAAATCGATTCAAAAGCGATCAGTTTCGGCACATCGGGATCGAGCGATTCCAGCAATTCACGCAGATGCGCCACATCGTTGTGCCGCCAGATATGTTTTTCGCACCGGCCGTGGCGCACACCTTCGATCATCGAGGCATGGTTCAACTGGTCCGACAGGATAACCAGACCGGGAAACAGTTTCGGCAGGACGGACAACGTCGATTCATTGGCGATATAGGCCGAGGTAAACACCAGCGCGGCCTCTTTCTGGTGCAGGTCGGCCAGTTCGGCCTCCAGTTCCTTGTGGAAAACCGTCGTGCCGGAAATATTGCGCGTGCCGCCGGAACCGGCGCCCGCCACATGCAGCGCCTTTTCGATGGCCTCGATCACCACCGGATTTTGCCCCATCCCCAGATAGTCGTTGCCACACCACACGGTAATTTCGCGGGTTTCGCCATCCGGGCGCACCCACCTGGCTTGCGGAAAAGAGCCGTTTTCGCGGCAGATATCCATGAACACACGATAACGTCCCTCGTCATGTAAAGCAGACAAAGCGGCGTCGAGACCTTTTTCGTAATCCATTCGCAATTCTCCTGAGGACAGTGCGTCGGTTATACGGTCCGGCCTGCCCCGTAGGCAAGTTTCAAATCGCCGCAGGGATGGTGAAACCTTCTATTTGACATGAATTTTCCGTGATAAGGAAATCCAAGGCCCTGATTTATAATCTAATATATGAACCGGATACGTTCACCCCAGAACCTTTCGACGGCACGCAGGTTGCCATTCGTGGCCTCCAGCGCCGCCAGACCCAATTGCGAATCCGCCGTGATTTCGGCGGCGTGGCGCGCAAACAGCGACGACAGTATCTCGCGGATTTCGCGCCCTTTGGCCGTCAGACGAACCCGCACCGCGCGCCGGTCGATCCGGCATTTTTCGTGGTGCATGTAGCCCGACTCCACCAGCTTTTTCAAATTGTAGGATACATTCGACCCCTGATAATAGCCGCGCGATTTCAATTCACCGGCTGTGACCTCCTGTTCGCCGATATTGAACAGCAACAACCCCTGAACCGAATTGATTTCCAGCATCTTCAGCCGCTCGAACTCGTCCTTGACCACATCCAGCAACAGCCGGTGCAGCCGTTCCAGCCGCCCCAACGTTTCCAGATACACCTCCAGTCCGCCGGTCGTGGCGGGGGGGCTTAGTTGCGATTGCACATTCATGTCTGACCTCCGGAAAATATGATTCCCGAAGTTTTCGCACCCAAAGTCCCAACAATCCGTTAAACGCCGGCGAAATTTGCCGACAATTTACGATAAATCAGACCAGTTTATGATATTTCCGCACGATTTCGGTAATCATGGCGTGTTCGGCCGGTGCCGGCGCGCGCCCCGACATCCAGACATACAGTTCCTGGTCGTTCTCGGCCATCATGGATTCATAGGCGTCCAGCTCGGCCGGGGACAGGCTGGCCATGGCGTGATCGGCGAACGGACCAAGGATCATATCCATTTCCTTGGTTCCGCGCCGCCAGCTGCGGATCTTCAGACGTTTCAGGCGGTGTTCCGGTGTCTCGGACATTTTGACCTCTCGGGTTGGATTTTTCGCTTTTGCACCCAAGCGCCGCCGGATTCAAGGCCGCAATGCTTGAACTGCCGCCCGCGCCCCTCTATCACTGTGGCGATCAAAACGGAGCACCACATGTCATTCCTTGCCACCGCCCTGTCGCGGGTCCGCCCCTCGCCGACTGTCGCGGCCTCTGCCAAAGCGCGCGAGATGCAGGCCGCCGGAATCGACGTTATCGGCCTGGGGGCGGGCGAACCGGATTTCGACACCCCCGACCATATCAAACAGGCGGCGATCGAGGCGATTTCACGCGGCGAGACAAACTATACCGCCCCCGAAGGGATGCCGGCCCTCAAATCCGCCATTTGCGCCAAGTTCGCACGCGAAAACAATCTGGAATACACCCCCTCGCAAGTCATCGTATCGACAGGCGGTAAACAGGTTATTTTCAATGCGTTAATGGCCACTCTTGATGCGAATGACGAGGTCGTTATCCCCGCCCCCTACTGGGTCAGCTACCCCGATATGGTGCGTCTGTGCGGCGGCACACCCGTCATCGTCGAGGCGCCGCTTGCCTCCGGTTTCAAGATCACGCCGGCGCAGCTGGAGTCCGCGATTACCCCGCGCACCAAATGGTTCATTTTCAATTCGCCATCCAATCCGACAGGGGCCGGATACACACCGGCCGAACTCGAGGCCCTGACCGGCGTGTTGCTGCGCCACCCGCATGTCTGGATCCTCAGCGACGATATGTATGAGCACATCGCCTATGCACCGTTCGAATTTCGCACCCCTGCCGCCGTTGAACCGGCATTGAAAGCACGCACTTTAACCGTCAATGGCGTGTCCAAAGCCTATGCCATGACCGGTTGGCGCATCGGCTATGGTGCGGGTCCGCAAAACCTGATCGACGCCATGATCACCGTGCAGGGCCAGTCCACCACCAACCCGTCCAGCATCAGCCAGTGGGCGGCGCTCGCGGCGCTGGACGGGCCGCAGGACTACATCGCGACGTCCACGCGGGCGTTCCGGCGGCGGCGCGATCTGGTCGTCGGGGCGCTGAACGCGATCGACGGTATTTCCTGCCCGGTGCCGGACGGGGCGTTTTACGTCTTTCCCTCCATCGCACCGCTCATCGGCAAGCGCGGTCCCGGGGGCGAGCGCATCGACAATGACCGGCAGTTTTGCGAACAGTTGCTTGAACATCAGGGTGTCGGCGTGGTTTTCGGGGCGGCATTCGGGCTGTCGCCGAATTTCCGGATAAGCTATGCTGCCGACGATGACACCCTGCGGAACGCCTGCGCGCGCATCCGCGCCTTTTGCGAAAGCCTGAGCGATGCCTGACAAACCCGAGTTGTTTTTTCGTCGCCGTGAAAAAGGGGCCAGCGTATTCCGCATGGAAACCGGCGACGGCGGCCGGATGGAACTGGTGCAGATCGCCGTGCTGAAACCGGACGGCGAAATCAAACCGCAAGCCCGGCGCGAGATTGCCGAAGCCGAGATCGCCGCAATCGCGGCGTGGCACGCCAGCCGCACAGCTGCGCAGCCGGCGCGTGATGTGGCGCGCCTTGACCATATGGTTGGCGAAATGAACAAATTCACGCAATGGATACAATCCGATGCCCCCGACGAGGTAATCACCGGCGCCGCGATGGAGGTCCTGATGACGATTCAGGATTTGCGCACCACACTGGTTCGCCGTCTGGCCCGCGCACAGGAAAAAAAGGAGACACAGGATGCAAGGTCTAACCCCCGAACAGATGGAAAACCGTGACAAGATCAAGAAGGGGCTGGTTATCGGCAGCGTCCTGATCGGCGCGGCGGTGGCGCTGTTTGCCTACTGGATGCTGGACGCCCGCACCGGTGCGGTGCGCAGCGGCGGTGCGGTTGGTGCCGGTGTTGTTGTCGGTGTTTTCATGTATTGGAAAAATTTTCGCGTCGCCGCAGCAAAAGCCCGCTGTTCGAATTGCGGCGAGGCCTTTTCCGTTCGCCGCACAGACCGCACGGAAACCCTGACCGGCACACAGACACGACGCGACGATCCGTCGGCCGATTTCGATAGCGGGGACGATGACGACAACCGCAAAACCTATACCTACGACGTCGTCGAAACCTACACCTGTGACGGCTGCGGCTATACCGAGCGCAAGGAATTTACGACAACGCGGCGTCACAACGGCACAGGTGCGGGCAAAAGCGCCGCGAAAAAATCCGCTGGCAAAAACGGCGGCAACAAATCCCGATGATGCACGCGGCGCACCTGCCCCTTTAACCGCGCCACCGATTGTTGCATAACCCGAGCAACCCGAATCCAAACGAGCGATCCCATGCATGATATCCGAACCATCCGCGATAATCCCGATGCCTTTGACACAGCACTGGCACGTCGCGGCCTGTCGCCCGTGGCCGCCGACATTCTGGCGCTGGACGAATCCCGCCGCGCCAAAATCCGCGCGGCAGAGGAGGCCCTCGCCGAACGCAAATCCGCCTCGAAAATGGTCGGTGCCGCCAAGGCCAAAGGGGACGAGGCCGAATTCGAACGCCTGCGCGCCCTCGTTGGCGAGAAAAAAGAGGAAATCGCCAGACTGGAGGAGGAGGCCAAGGCCGAAGACGCCCGCCTGAGCGACCTTCTGATGACCATCCCCAACCTGCCCGCCGACGACATCCCCGACGGGGCGGATGAAAACGAAAATGTGGAGGTCAAACGCTGGGGTAATCCGCGCAATTTCGACTTTACCCCCAAGGAGCATTACGAGGTCGCAGGCGCGGCCAAGGGGCTGGACTTCGAACTGGCCGCCAAACTCTCCGGCTCGCGTTTCGTTGTGCTGAAGGGGGCCATGACCCGCCTGCACCGCGCGCTGGGGCAATTCATGCTGGATACGCACATCGACAAGAACGGCCTGTCGGAAACATGGGTGCCGGTTCTGGTGCGGGACGAAGCCATGTATGGCACCGGCCAGTTGCCGAAATTCGCCGAGGATTCCTATCGCACCGAAAACGGCTGGTGGCTGATCCCGACCGCCGAGGTGCCGCTGACCAACACCGTCGCCGGCGAGATCGTCGACGAGGCCACCCTGCCCCGCCGCATGGTCGCCCACACGCAATGTTTCCGCTCCGAGGCCGGCTCCGCCGGTCGCGACACCGCCGGCATGTTGCGCCAGCACCAGTTCGAAAAGGTGGAAATGGTCTCGATCACCCGCCCCGAGGACAGCGATCAGGAACACGCCCGCATGGTGAAATGCGCCGAGGGGATACTGGAGGCGCTTGACGTTCCCTATCGCACGGTCGTGCTTTGCACCGGCGACCTCGGTTTCGGCATGCGCAAGACCTATGATATCGAGGCATGGCTGCCCGGCCAGAACACCTATCGCGAGATTTCCTCCTGTTCGGTCGCCGGTGATTTTCAGGCACGCCGCATGAACGCCCGCTTCCGTCGCGACGGCGGCAAACCGGAATTTGTCCACACCCTCAACGGTTCCGGCCTCGCCATCGGCCGCACGTTGATCGCCGTGGTCGAAAACGGCCAGCAGCAGGACGGCTCCATCCGCATTCCCGCAGTTCTGCATCCCTACATGGGCGGCAAGTCCGTTATTACCGCCGAGGGCATCCTCGTCTAGAAAGGCCCGCCATGCGTATCCTGATTACCAATGATGACGGCATTACCGCGCCGGGCCTGAAAGTGGCCGAAGAAATCGCCGCCGGACTGGCCGGGCCCGATGGCGAGGTCTGGGTTGTCGCCCCGGCGTTCGAACAATCCGGTGTCTCGCACTGTATTTCGTATATCCGCCCGATGCGTATGGAAAAACTCGGCGACCGGCGCTTTGCGGTCGAGGGATCACCGGCCGACTGCGTTCTGGCGGCACTGCATGAAATCATGGTCGATACCCCGCCCGATCTGGTGCTGTCCGGTGTCAATCGCGGCCATAATGTCGCCGAGGATACCCTGTATTCCGGCACCATCGGCGGCGCGATGGAGGCGGCAATGCACGGCATCAAATCCATCGCCATGTCGCAGTACTACGGGGATTTAACGCGCAGACAGCCGGGCGGGTTTGCCTGCGCGCGCGCCCACGGTGTCGCCACCTGCCGCCGGTTGCTTGAGGCCGCGCCCTGGCAAAACCACACCTACGGTGTTTTCTACAACATCAACTTTCCCAACGCCGCCCCCGATGCGGTCGCCGGCACCAAAGCCACGCGACAAGGCCACCGCACCGACGCCACCTTTCGCGTGGAAACACAGCGCGCCCCCAACGGGCGCAACTATCTGTGGCTGGCGCACGACGGCGCCAACGGCAGTTCCGCCCCCGGCACCGATGCCCGCGAGGCGTCCGAAGGCTGGATCACCGTCACGCCGCTACAGGCCGACCTGACCGCCGACACCGCCCTGCCGGCCTTGACGGAGCTGTTCTGAATGACGCTCGACGAACAGCGTTTGCAGTTCATCCTCGGGCTTCGCGGCGCCGGCATTACCGACCAGCGTGTATTGTCGGCCATAGAGGCAACGCCGCGCGACGCGTTTCTGGCCGGAATTTTCCGCGAACGCGCCTTCGAGGACCGCCCGCTGCCGATTTCCTGCGGCCAGACGATCAGCCAGCCGTCGGTGGTTGCCCGCATGACGCAGGAACTCGATGTGCAGCCGCGTCACAAGGTGTTGGAGGTCGGCACAGGTTCCGGCTATCAGGCCGCGATTCTGTCGCGCCTTGCGCGGCGGGTCTATACGATCGAACGGCACACCGGCCTTGCCAAAGCCGCGCGGGATCTGTTGCGCCGCCTCGATCTGGCCAATGTTACAGTCGTTCCCGGCGACGGATCGTTCGGGCTGGAACAGCAAGCTCCGTTTGACCGTATCCTGTTGACGGCCGCCGCCGAGGACCCCCCGACACCCTTGCTGGCACAACTGAAACCGGGCGGGATCATGATTTTGCCGGTCGGGCAGTCAGACACTGTTCAAAATCTTATTAAAGTGGTAAAATCCGCCGACGGGTTCACCTATACCGAACTCGGAGAGGTCCGCTTCGTCCCGCTTCTGGCGGGGGTGGCCAAGGATCCGCAAATTTGAGGCGCGCCCTGCGGGGCATTTGAACACAGGAAGAACCATGGCAATTTCCGCTAGAATCATACGGTTATCAACCTTGTTGATAGCAGCCGGCATCTTGTCGGCCTGCGATCCGAACCTGACAGGTCTGAACCTGACAGCCGCCCCGACTACGCCGGCGATCGACCGGCCCGCACCGGATTCGCGCGGCGTTATAACCTACAGCACCTATCAGGTTCTGGTGGCACGGCAGGGCGACACGCTGTCATCGATGGCGGCGCGCGTCGGCCTTAGCCCCGAAACCCTCGCCACGCACAACGGCTTGCCGGTAACCTATGTTCCGCGCGCCGGCGAGGTTCTGGCCTTGCCGAAAAACGTCGGCGGCACACCGGTCACCGGTCCGGGCGGCTGGAGCCCCGAAATCGCCGCCAATGCCATCAACGCCGCCACCGGCGGCACCATTGGCACCATTGGCGGCTCTGCCCCGTCCGTCGGCACACCGAACGAACCGTTGCGCCATCGGGTCGAAGCGGGCGACACCGCCTATTCCATTGCACGCCTGTATAATGTTTCGGTAACCGCACTGGCATCATGGAACGGGCTGGGACCGGACCTAGCCGTGCGCATCGGGCAGGAGCTGATCATTCCGGTGGCGGATACACAACAGATTGCCGCCAATACACCGGCACCCGCCGCCACACCGGCGACAAGCGCGCCCGCCGTCACACCGTCGGTTCCGGTTGTCACGCCGGTGCAACCCGCACCGGTTCAGCCTGCACCCGTCCAGCCTGCCGCCGCACCGCGCGCCGCCTTTATCGCGCCGGTGCAAGGCAAGATCATTCGCGGATACAACCCCGAGGCCGGGCGCAACAAAAGTGACGGTATCGATTACGCCGTCGCCGCCGGCACCGTGGTCAAGGCCGCAGCCGACGGCACGGTTGCGCTGGTTTCGGAATCCAACGGCAGTCTGGGGACAATCGTGTTGATCCGTCATTCCAACGGGCTGATGACCGTCTATGGCCGGATGGACAAGGTTTCGGTCGCCAAGGGCGATACGGTCAAACAGGGGCAAAGCATCGGCGTGGTCGCCGCCGGCAATCCACCGTCCATGCATTTCGAGATCCGCAAGGGGACGGACAGCATCGACCCGGCCCCTTACATGTAAAACCGGCGCGCGGCGTTATATGGCGACGCCGCGCCGCCCCGCCAGATCGGTCACGAACTGGCGCGCGACACGTCCCGAACGACTGCCGCGGGTCTGTTGCCACTCGATCGCCTCGCTGTGCAGTTCGGCCTCGGAAATCTCGATCCCGTAAGCGTCGCAATACCCGCGCACCATCGCCAGATATTGCGCCTGATCGCACGGGTGGAACCCCAGCCACAGCCCGAACCGGTCGGACAGGGAAACCTTTTCCTCGACCGCTTCGGACGGGCTGATCGCACCGGAACGCTCGTTCTCGATCATATCGCGCGGCATCAGATGACGCCGGTTCGACGTGGCGTAAAACACCACATTGTCGGGTCGCCCCTCGATCCCGCCATCCAGAACCGCCTTCAGCGATTTGTAGTGGTTATCGTCATGGTCAAACGACAGGTCATCGCAAAACAGCACGAACCGGCGGTCCACACCGCGCAACAGCGCCAGCAACCGCCCGAGGGTGGGCAGATCCTCCCGCAGGATCTCGACCAGCACCACCGCATCGGAAACCTTCAATGCCTCGGCGTGGGCCGCCTTGACCAACGAGGATTTCCCCATGCCGCGCGCGCCCCACAACAAAACATTGTTGGCCGGCAGCCCCTTGGCAAAACGAACGGTGTTGTCCAGCAGGATATCGCGCGCCCGTGAAATGCCGACCAGCAGGTCGATATCGATGCGGTTGACCCGCGCCACCGGATCCAGCCGGTCCGGTTCCGTGCGCCAGACATAGGCCTGCGCCTGCGAAAAATCCGGTGCCGGTGCCGGCGGCGGGCTGATCCGTTCCAGCGCCGCGGCAATGCGTTCCAGCATTACGCTATCCATTATTTGTCGTCCTTGTCGAACTCCGCCATCAGCGGGTCTTCTTCGTCATCCTCGTCGTCGTAATAGCCTTCGGCACGCAGTTTTTCCTCGCGCTTTTTCTCGACCATCTTGACCAGAATAATCGACACTTCATACAGGCCATAGACAACAACAAACAGGATCGACTGGGTGATAACGTCCGGCGGGGTCACGATCGCCGCCAGGATCAGGATTGCCACAACCGCATATTTGCGCACCGAGCCCAGACCGGCAGCCGAAACCAGTCCGGCCTTGCCCATCAGCGTCAGCAACACCGGCAGCTGGAAACATATTCCGAATGCCACGATAAACTTGATGGTCAGCGACAGATAGGATTTGATCGAACCGAAATAGAACACCTTCAACCCGGTGTCGGCGGCATCGGCGGTGCTTGCATCGCCGCCCAGACCCAGCGCGGCGGAAACCAGCGGAACCATGCCGCTAAACCCGAGGAAAAACTTCATTGCCAGCGGCATGACCACATAATAGGCAAATGCGCCGCCGGCGATAAACAACAGCGGCGAAGCAATGATGAACGGCAGGAACGCGCCTTTTTCTTCCTTGTACAGGCCCGGCGCCACAAACCGCCACATCTGGTAGCCGATATAGGGCGAGGACAGCGCGAACCCGAACAGAACCGCGATTTTCACATAGGCAAAAAACGCATCCTGCGGCGCGTCGTAAAACAGTTGCGGATTTTCGCCCTGAGCCCGCAGAATGTCGGCCATCGGCTGGGCCAGAAACGACAGGATCTGTTCGGCAAACGGGAACAGAATCAGCATTCCCACCAGAAATGCCGCCACCGATTTCATAATCCGTGAACGCAGTTCAGTCAGATGCTCGATCAGCGGTGCTGTGGAATCTTCTACGTCCGAATCGCTCATGGGTTATTCTTTCTGGCGGTTAAGTCTTGTCTGCCGGGGTTTTATCTGTCGCGGCCTTCGGTTTTGCCGCCGGTTTTTTCGCGCGCGATACGGCCTTTGGCTTGGCCGCTTTCGCAGTCTTCGGTTTGGCGGCAGGTTTCGCAGTCTTCGGTTT
>CAZDLV010000004.1:12099-29998 GCA_964506345.1 uncultured Rhodobacterales bacterium
GGCAGGTTTCGCAGTCTTCGGTTTGGCCGCCTTCGGTTTGGCTGCCTTGGCAGGAGCATCCTCGACAATCTCGACAATTTTTTGCGCCGGTTCTTCCTGCACGCCGGCGACACTGTCGTCTGCATCCTCGACCATCGGTTCGCCGCTTTCCTTGGCATCCAGAATTTTCTTGAACTGGTCCTTGGCGGCACTACCGGCGGCAAACCCCGGGTTGGCAAACTTGTTGATGTCCTCCAACCCTTTGGTCACGCCCTTCAGGTCATCCTGAATATCCTTGAACCCGCTGGCGTCCGCCGCATCCTCCATGGAGCGCTGGAAGTCGCGCGCCATCGCTTTCGCCTTGCCGACATATTTGCCGACAGTGCGGAACATGGCCGGCAGGTCCTTCGGGCCGACAACAATCAGCGCGACAACGCCGATCAGCAGCAGCTCCGAGAAGCCAATATCAAACATACTTCACGCCTCCGATGGCCCAACAGGGTATCCGGCCACAATGGCCGGGCAACAGGGCCGGATCAGGCCTCGTCTTTTTCCTTGGCGGGGGTCACATCGACGGCCTCTTCGGCGGCGGCGTTTTCCAGCTCGGCTTTGCCTTCGCTGACGCCTTTTTTGAACGAGGTGATTCCCTTGCCGACTTCACCCATCAACGAGGAAATCTTGCCCCGCCCGAACAGCACAAGGACCACAACCGCGATCAGAAGAAGGCCCGGAAGACCGATATTGTTAAGCATTTGTTAGCTCCCTTAACAGATGACCGGACGCGCACGCCCGAATGAACTCTTGTCCCGACTTACATTTATTGGCTAATGCGGCGGTATTCAAACCCCAAATGACATTTGGCGTGGATATTTTCCGCCCGCCAGACAGATCAGCAAGTCCCGCGTCCCGCTGCGGGGAACACAAAACAACGGTCCCGACGCATCGAAATCCACAGCGGCGTGTCCGGTTTTGGCAAAAACACCCCCGGAACCGATGCTTTCAGGATAGTGCCGTCATACTCCATGCGCAACTCCACCAGCGATTCACTGCCTAAAAACCGCGCGCGCTGCACCAGACCGCGCGCCGGAACCCCCTCTTGCGGCGTCGGATCCGGCCCTTTGCCGTGCCGGTCGAAATCGATCCGCAGGTGCTGCGGGCGAATAACGATCTCTACCTTGGTGCCGTCGGCCATGCCGGGTGCGAAAAACTGCCCGAAGGGTGTATTGGTCTGCGCATTCACCACCTTGCCGCAGATCACGTTGACGTCGGAAAAGAACGCCGCCGCCTCGCGATCCCTGGGGTTGTTGTAAATGTTGTAGGGCGCGCCGACCTGCACGATCTCGCCACGCCGCATCAGGGCGATCTGGTCGGCCATACGCATGGCTTCCTCGGGTTCATGCGTCACCAGCAGAACCGCCGTGCCCTCCTCTTTCAGGATACCGAGGGTCTCGTCGCGGATACCGTCGCGCAGGCGGTTGTCCAGCCCGCTGAACGGCTCGTCCATCAACATCACTTCGGGTTTCGGTGCCAGCGCCCGCGCCAGCGCCACCCGCTGTTGCTCGCCCCCCGACAGCATATGCGGATATTTATCCGCCTGATGCGCCAGCCCGACCCGATCGAGCATTTTCATCGCCGCCGAGGTATCCCGCCCCCTCAGCCCGAAAGCGACATTCTGCACCACGCTCAAATGGGGAAACAGCGCAAAATCCTGGAACATCAGGCCGATCGAACGTTTTTCCGGCGGCAGATGCACCGTTTCGCCGGAAATCAGCTCGCCGTCCAGCAACACCCGCCCCGCATCCTCGCGATCCACCCCCGCCGCAATGCGCAACGTCGTGGATTTGCCGCACCCCGACGGGCCGAGCAAGCACGTCACCTGCCCGTGTTCCAGCGACAGCGACAGGTTGTTCACCGCCACATGTCCGGCAAATTCGCGGGTGATGCCTTCCAGCACCAGTTTCGGCTGATTTTCGGTCACGCTCATCTCCGCCAGTAACCCGATTGATTTAATCGGGATTACCGCCAGATATCAATTCCCCCCGACTTCGGCAACCCTGCGCCGCATCGCCACGCCGATCAGGCCGGCGGCAAAGCCGACGATCAGCACAGAAATACAGATCGCCAACAGACGCTCGTATTTGTGCCCCTCGCCAAACAGCGCAATGACAAAGGCGCTGGACTGGTAGAAATAGGCCACCGCCCCGCCAACCGCCGCCGCGAAACCGACCAGATAGGACCAGAGCGGCAAACGTATTCCGAATCCCAGCCCCAGCACCAGCACCGGCGTCAGAAACATCGAGGCCGTGCCGGAAACCGCCACCGCCGCGAACAGGTCCTTTGATTCCGCCAGCAGGAACAGAACGCCGCCCAGCATAAACACCGCCATGGCAATCCGCCCGTTCAGGATGGTGCGTTTACCCAGCTTCATTTCATCAATCGCCAGCCGCGCCGCCGAGGCCAGCGCCGAATCCAGCGTCGACATGGCGGAAATCAGCAGGCTTGCCACGATCAGGAAATACACAAACGGCCCGAACATCGCCTGCCATGTGCCGAGCAACTGCCCGTTGACCAGCTCCGCCCCGACAACGCTCGCCTGCACACCGAACAGCGCAAACCCCAGAATGCTGAGCGCCGAGAGCCAGAAAGCATGGATAAACGCCCGTTTCGTGGTTTTCTCGTCGGCAATAAAGCCGCGATCCATCATCACCGGATCATGCGCGGGATAGGAAGGTATCTGCAAAAACGCCACCGCCAGCAACACCCAGCCGTTGAAACCGCCGGACTTGCCGCCCGCCGTCAGAACCGTGCCAAAGGAAAAATCGCTGGAAAACACCATGACGGCAAAGGCAATCAGGAACACCACCAGAAACAGCGCCATCTGCCCGACATCCGTGCGCAGGCTCGCCCGCAATCCGCCAAGCGCCGAATAGGCCAGCGCCACCAGCGCCAGCGCGATCATGGCAATCCGCCCCGCCTGCTCGTCGCCGCCATAGGCGGCCGTGAACACCAGCCCGACGACCAGCAGGTTGGCGAACACCTCGGACATCAGCCGGAGCGCCACCACGGTGTTATAGCAAAACACCCCGACGCGCCCGTAATCCTGCCGCAACCAGCCCTGCAAACTGCGCGCGCCCTTCTTGCGCAACCGCCCGACGATCATCATGCCGGTCAGGAAACTCAGGTAATAGGCGGTATAGGCCAGCGCCCCCGCGATGCCGTAATAATACCCCAGAATCGCCGCCGTCAGCAGGGATCGCGCAAAAATCCACGTTGTCACCTGCGACAATACCAGCGTCAGCAACCCGGGCGCATTGCCCTTGTTGTCGGCACCGGCAAAAAACGCCTCGGTGGTGACGGCGCGCGGTGACAGCCACAGGCTGCCGCCTGCAATCAGAACGACGAGCGCGACGAGCGCCTCGGGACTTGCGAAAAAAGACATGAAATTCTCCCGTTATGTTTTCGGGCACAATACCGGCATTCCGGCGCAACACCAGCGCCGGAATGTCCCGCTCCGTTTTTTGTGAACGCGCGTCAGAACGCGTGTACTACATCGTGGTGTTCACCGCGCCGCCGTCCAGCAGGATATTTTGCCCGATGATATAGCCCGCATGTTGCGAACACAGGAACGCACACATGGCCCCGAACTCCTCCGGCGTGCCATAGCGGCGCGCGGGTATCGTGGCCTGACGGCGTTTCGTGGCCTCCTCCATACTGATCCCCTCGGCCTCGCTGACGGCGCGGTCCAGGCTCTCGGCCCGCTCTGTCGCATGGATCCCCGGCAGAATGTTGTTGATCGTCACCCCCTCGGGCGCCACCTGACGGCTGGTGCCACCGACATACCCCGTCAGCCCCGCACGCGCCGAATTCGACAGGCCCAGCACCGGAATCGGCGATTTCACCGACTGCGAGGTGATATTCACCACCCGCCCCCATTTGCGCGCCATCATGCCGGGCAGAACCGCCTTCATCAGGGCAATCGGCGTCAGCATATTGGCATCCAGCGCCTTGATAAAATCCTCGCGCTCCCAGTCCGACCACATGCCCGGCGGCGGGCCACCGGCGTTGTTGACCAGAATGTCGGGATCGGGATTGGCGGCCAGCACCATCGCCTGCCCCTCCGACGTGGTGATATCACAGGCTACCGGCGTCACCTTCACCCCGTATTTTGCCGCAATTTCCTCGGCCGCCTGCTGCAACGGCCCCTTTGATCGCGCATTGATCACCAGATCGACCCCCGCCCCGGCCAGCGCCTCGGCACAGCCACGCCCCAACCCTTTCGAGGCCGCGCAGACAATCGCCGTTTTCCCCTTGATTCCCAGATCCATGATCCACCCTCCTGTTTGCTTTGCCTGCACTTTAGGCCATACATGCGAACATGCAATTGCCATAAACCCGTCGCACGAGGAAAAATGCCGAGCTGGTCCGTCGTTACTACCGCCAAGGAGCGTCCCGAATATGTCAGGGCCTTCGTTGCCTGGCATCTGGGCGAAGGGGCCGAGCGTATCACCCTGTATTACGACGATCCCGAAGACCCGGGATTCGGACAGTTTTCCCACCTGCCGCAAATCGACGAGGTCCGTTGTGACGACACCTTCTGGCAGCAATGTGGCGGCAATCGCCCCGCCGGAATAGGCAAACGGCAAAGTGCAAATGCCACACGAACCTATCGCGCCTGCGGCTCTGTCTGGTTACTGCATTGCGATATAGACGAGTTCGCCGACAGCGGCGAAACCGCGATGTCCGGCCTGCTGGATACGGTCCCGCCAGACGCCGGTGTGGCACGCCTGCGCCCGATTGAACGGATGTATCTGGCCGGCGAGGAAACGCGGGCCTACAGCGACACCTTTCGCCACCGCACGCCGGAACACTCGCCCCGCTGGCTGGCGAAAATCTATCGCAACCCCGAACAGATCCAGTTCGGCATCCGTGGGCACAGAACCGGAAAACTGTTCCATCGTTGCGGCATTCCGCAATACACCGTTCGCAACCATGACAGCATCGAAAACGGAACCGTGATCGACACATCATCAGTCCGGCACTTCGAGTTCCCCCCCGAAACCGCCCGCCTGCTGCACCTGTTCATTTTCGACTACGCGCATTTTCTGCACAAAGGCGAATGGAAATTTGCCCGCCGCCCGTGGCGCAAGGCCCGCGATGCCTCGGGGGTTGCGCTGACCACGGCCGAACACCGCCGCATGAAGATCGGGGAAATATTCGAGTCAGGCACCCCGCAGGAAATTCGCGCCCTGTTCGACGATATTTTCGTGTTTTCCCCGCGCCGCCTGAAAAAACTGGCCCGGTTTCAACAGATCGAAACCGTTGATTTCAGCCGCAGGCTGGCGGCCCGGATCGCGCGCTATTTCCCCGCCTGAAACACCCGTCAGCCACAGAAAATAGTCGATACACGGTCGTTCACGTCCAACCGGAAATTGATCCGCTCGGGGATAAATTCCGTCGAAACCAGCGTGGTCGCGTCAATCACCCGTTTGGGATCGGCGATACTGGCGGTTGCCAGCGCCGACAACGGCTGCCCGAGCAGATTCTGGTAACTGCCGGCACCGCAGGTATCGGCCCGCACCGGCGTCAGGTTGACGCTTTCAAAATAGGCGGAATTCTGCGGTGCGCAGGCGGCCAGAAACAGCGCCCCGACCAACAGGGTCGCCGACAGTTTTGTCGGCATTTTCAGCCTTGGTTTACCAATACCCATCCCGATTTCCTTTCTGTTGTTCCGGCCGACTTTAGCCGCACCACCAACAAGGCTCAAGTCCCCGTATGTCACCCGCACGCAGGTTCGGCGGAACAATTCCCACTTCGTTGTTCCCTTTCCCGTCCGCCTGCAATATATCGCCTGTTATGACAAACAGCGCCACAAATACCCCGCCCCTCACGTCCGAAATCGCGCGTCGCCGCACCTTCGCGATCATCTCGCATCCGGACGCCGGCAAGACGACCCTGACGGAGAAATTCCTGCTGTTCGGCGGGGCGATCCAGATGGCCGGACAGGTGCGCGCCAAGGGCGAGGCGCGCCGCTCGCGTTCCGACTTCATGCAGATGGAAAAGGACCGCGGCATTTCGGTTTCCGCCTCGGCCATGTCGTTCGAATTCCGCGACTACTGGTTCAACCTTGTGGACACCCCCGGCCACTCGGATTTTTCCGAGGACACCTACCGCACCCTGACAGCGGTCGATTCCGCCATCATGGTCATCGACGGCGCCAAGGGCGTCGAGAGCCAGACGCAGAAACTGTTCGAGGTCTGCCGCCTGCGCGACCTGCCCATCGTCACCTTCTGTAACAAGATGGACCGCGAAAGCCGCGATATTTTCGAGATCATCGACGAAATCCAGGAAAACCTCGCCATCGACGTCTGCCCTGCCAGCTGGCCCATCGGGGTCGGCCGCGAATTCATCGGCGCTTACGATTTGATCAACGACCGTCTGCAAATCATGGACCGCGCCGACCGCAACGTGAAAGCCGACAGTATCGAGATCAACGGCCTCGACGATCCGGCCATCGAGCAACACGTCCCCGCCGACCTGCTGGAAAAACTGCGCGAAGAGGTCGAAATGGTGCGCGAGCTGCTGCCCGCCTTCGACCGCGAGGCCTTTTTGAACGGCTCCATGACCCCGATCTGGTTCGGCTCGGCGATCAATTCCTTCGGTGTGCAGGAACTGATGGACGGTATTGCCTCTTACGGCCCGCCGCCGCAGGTCCGCCCCGGCACCCCGCGCGAGGTGCTGCCAAGCGAAACCAAGGTCACCGGATTTGTGTTCAAGGTGCAGGCCAACATGGATCCGAAACACCGCGACCGCATCGCCTTCGTCCGCCTGTGTTCCGGCCATTTCAAACGCGGCATGAAGCTGAAGCACACGCGCACCGGCAAGCCAATGGCGATCTCGAACCCGATGATGTTCCTCGCCAACGACCGCGAACTGACCGAGGACGCCTGGGCCGGCGACATCATCGGCATCCCCAACCACGGCCAGTTGCGCATTGGCGATTCCCTGACCGAGGGCGAGGATATCCGCTTCACCGGCATCCCCTCCTTCGCGCCGGAGCTGCTGCAAACCGTGCGGGCGGGCGACCCGATGAAGGCCAAGCATCTGGACAAGGCCCTGAACCAGTTCGCCGAGGAAGGTGCCGCCAAGGTATTCAAACCCGAAATCGGCTCCGGTTTCATCGTCGGCGTGGTCGGGCAGTTGCAATTCGAGGTTCTGGCCTCGCGCATCGAACTGGAATACGGCCTGCCCGTGCGGTTCGAGCCGACGCAGTTCACCTCCGCCCGCTGGGTCAACGGCGAACGCGACGCGGTGGATGCCTTCATCGCCGCCAACAAGGGCCACATGGCCACGGACCACGACGGCGATCCGGTGTTCCTGACCCGCCTGCAATGGGATATCGACAGGGTGGAACGCGACTACCCCGCTATAAAACTCACCGCGACCAAGGAAATGCAGGTGTAGGGTGCGTGGTCTCCACGCACCATTCACGATATCGACAACCCACACCGATTGATTTGAGGTCCTGGCCGGTGCGCGGAAACCACGCACCCTACGGGTTACACCCCGCCCCTACCCCAGCAATTCGTGACAGGTCTCCAGCGCCGCGACCAGCGTATCGACCTCTTCAACCGTGTTATACATGCCGAACGAGGCCCGCGCCGTGGCGCTGACGCCCAGATGTTTCATCAACGGTTGCGCACAGTGGTGCCCCGCGCGGATTGCCACGCCTTTCTGGTCAACGATGGTGGAAATATCATGCGGATGCGCGCCGCCATCCATGGTCATCGAGAATATCGCCCCCTTGCCGGCGGCATTGCCCTGAATGTTCAGCCAGTTCAGCCCGCGCAGGCGCTCGTTGGCATAGGCAAACAGCTTCGCCTCGTGCGCGGCGATATTTTCCATCCCCACATCCATCATATAGCGCAGCGCCGCGCCCAGCCCGATGGTCTGCACGATCCCCGGCGTTCCGGCCTCGAACTTGTGCGGCGGGATGTTATAGCTCACATCCTCCTTGCTGACATATTCGATCATGTCGCCACCGCCCATAAAGGGGCGCATCTCGGCCATGCGGTCGGGATGCACATAAATCGCGCCGGACCCCGAAGGCCCGTAAAGCTTGTGGCCGGTAATCACATAGAAATCCGCGCCCAGATCGGTCACATCCACCGGCATATGCACCGTCGCCTGCGAGCCGTCCACCAGCACCGGAACCCCCTTGGCGTGCGCACCCTCGATAATGGTTTTCACGTCCACCACCGTGCCCAGCACGTTCGACATATGCGTGATCGCCACCAGCCTGGTCTTCGGCGTAATCGCGTCGATCACCTTCTGCGGATCAAGCGCGCCGTCGTCCCCGGTATCGACCCAGTTCAGCGCCACGCCCTGCCGCTCGCGCAGGAAATGCCACGGCACGATATTGGCGTGATGCTCCATCACTGACAACAGTATCTCGTCCCCCGCCTGCAAGCGCGGCGCGGCCCAGGCATAGGACACCAGATTGATCCCCTCGGTCGCGCCGGTGGTGAACAGGATATCGTTCTCGTTCGCCGCGCCCAGAAACCGCTGCACGACACCGCGCACCGACTCGTAATGGTCGGTCGCCAGATTGGACAGGTAATGCAACCCGCGATGCACATTGGCATACTCGTTCGAATAGGCTTGCGTGATGGTGTCGATCACCACCTGCGGCTTCTGTGCCGAGGCCCCGTTGTCCAGATAGACCAGCGGCTTTCCGTTCACTTCCCGCGACAGGATCGGAAAGTCCTTGCGGATTTCATTCACATCATACATTGGCCGTAATCTCCATAACCGGCAGGTTCAGAACCCCCACCACAACAACAGTAACCGAACTGGCAATCAGAACCGACACCAGCCCCAGCCCCAGCCCGACCAGCAGGTTGTCGCGCGCGACCAGAACCGCCCAGAAATGTGCCATCGCCCATAATCCCCATATCCCGACAGCCGCCGAGACAAGCACGGCAATACTGCCAAGCGCGTAAAACGCCAGCAACATGACAAATGATGCCAGCGTCAACATCAGGTTAAACCAGATATACACCGCCGCCGCATCGGCAAAAGCCACCCGCGCGCCCATGCCGCGTGCCAGTATGATGATGGTAAGGATCGCCAGATAGACACCGCCGAACTGCATCGCCAGATCCGCAACCACATTGTAGTCGGTCAGGCCTACCGGCGTCGGCGAATAGGCGACCAGAAACCCGAACAGGCCATACCGCGCAATCACCGACAGAACCGCCAGCAGGGCCGTGGCCTGCAATACCTCGGCGTTGGACAGTTTCAGCGCCACCAGAACCCGCGCCGCCTCGGCGGGGCGGGTCAGGCTCTGGCGAACCAGATCGACAAAAGCAGATTTCATGTGGACAAGGGGCTTTCCTAGATGACTCCGTTAGCCCGTAGATACATGGCCCACACAATACCTACAATACAAAGCAGCGAAAGACCGGCGAATACCGGGAACACTTTTTTGAAACCGTGCGCCTCGGCGGCACCGGCGGACACAAACCACACATAGGGCAGCAGTCCCAGCCACAGCGGCGCCAGTTCGACCGTTTCATTGCGCAGGAACGGCAGATACGGCGACAAGGTTGTCATCGCCACCGCCAGCAACGACGCCGCAAACCCCATAGGGGCGGCGACAAAAGCACCCCAGAAAATCCCGCAGCGCGTGTCCTTGAACGAACCTTTTCCGCCGATCAACCGCATGAACGCCGCAAAAACCACCGAAAATACATACACCGAGGTCGTGCGCAACAACAACGCACCCACCAGCAGCAGCGCCACATCCTTGGGCATGGAGCGGGCAAACAGGCTGTCGGGATTCACGACCGTTCTGATCGACCACGACAGGAAAAACACCAGATCCGACATCAACACATAAAACAGAAGGCGCGCCTCGGACGGGCGTTCCTCGATCAGGCGACGGGTCGAGGCGGGCATATCGCGCCACGCATCCCAAATCCTGACAAGCAACCCCGTGTGGTCGTCGCGATAAACGCCGGCACCGGCACTGAAACGGTGCGTGTCTTCTTCTTGATCAAAAGTCTCGTCCATAATTCCCCCGTAAAGACAGTATCAATACCACATTTCTGTGATGCCTCAAAATCCAGAACTCTAGACCAATACAACTTTCGCGACAAACACGCCGGTGACCGCGGCCAGCGACAGAATCCCGAACAACGGGATAGCATTGTCAATCCGGTTCGCCGCCGCAGCGCCTTTGGCCACGAACCACACGAACGGCACCATGCCCAGCCAGTAGGGCAACAACTGCACCCCCTCGAAGGCAAACAGCGGCACACGATCCTGAAGGGCATTTATCACCACCGCCAGTTCCGACACAGCCAACCCGAAAGGTGCGGCGACAAATACCCCCCAGAAAACGCCGGTGCGGGTCTCGTGCAGGCTGGCCGGACCGCCGGAAAACCGCATGATTACGCCGATAAACGCCGCAAGTGCATAAATAAGCATAGTGCGGAACATCAATGCCACCAACAGCCAGATCACCACATCCGAGCCGCTCAGCCCTGCCACCGGCGAAGTCGGCGAGACCAGCGTTTTCACGCTCCAGGACAGGACAAAAACCATGTCGGAAAGCACTGCAAACAACAGAAGGCGGGCCTCGGACGGGTCCTCGCGCAGCAACTGGCGCACCTGTCCACGCATATCGAAAACCGAACGCGCCATCCGCACGGTCAATCCCGGGCGCAAGGGAACGTCGTCATTGTAGCGGCTCCTGAACGGGTCGCCCCGTTTCACGCCTGACGCCTCGACCCGCGAATTTACCATGATTTCCCCACCGTTTTGACTTGATGGTTCCACCATTGACCGCAAATCGGGCGTAATTAGGGCAGAAATACGGCTATAGTGTTGCGAGGAAAAGAATTCCGTAAATTGCGGCCAGCACCGCGACAATGGTCAGGAACACCCGCCAGCTGGCGAATCCCTCGGCCTCGGCCAGAAAGGCGCTCCAGACCCGCAGGATCACCAGCAACAGCGCCAGATTAAGCAGCCCGAGCCACAATGCCTCTTGCGCGCCGGCCACCTGCATCACCAGACTGGCCAGCACGGACTTGATGATAAATGCCGGACTCAGAACCGCCATGGCCCAGAACAACGCCAGCCGGCCCTTGTAATAGGGACCGCTTGCCCCGAATTTGCGTGCAATATAATGGCTTGCGGCGGCGACACCGTATAAAACCAGCGGCAGGAAAAACATCACCACAAAAAACCACATGGTGATGCCTGCGGCCAGACTTTGATCGGGGTTGCCGCGCAGATCGGTGGCAAGCAACGATGGAAGGAAGCTCAAAAACACCACAAAACTGCCGTAGGCCGCCAGCGCCAGCAAATGTTCCTCGCCGCTGCTACGGTCCAGTTCGCGCCGCATCGAGGCCCGCAGGCCGCCGTATGCCGCAAAAATATGTGCTACAAATCCACCGCCCATTATGCGCTCCGATGTCGTTCCATCCAGTTTTTCATGCGCCCGCGCAAATCCCCGGCGATGCTTTCGTCCTCGATTTCCTGAATGGCTGCATCCAGAAAAGCCAGCACCAGCATGTCCTGCGCCTCGATTTCCGGCACACCGCGCGACACCAGATAGAACATCGCTGTTTCATCCAGACCGCCACAGGTGGACCCGTGCGAGCAGGCCACGTCGTCGGCATAAATCTCCAGTTCGGGTTTGGCAAGGAAGTTACAGTCGTCATCCAGCAACAAACCGTGTGACACCTGATATCCGTCGGTTTTCTGCGCGCCCTCTTTCACAAGGATCTTGCCCTGGAACACGCCGGTCGCCCCGTTGCGCAGCACCTTTTTGAACACCTGACGGCTTTCGCAATTCACCGCGTCATGGGTGATAAACACCGTGTTGTCGTGATGGTAATCCTTGCCGTCGCCTGCCGAAGCCCCGGCCACAGTCGCGTGTGCATCATCACCGGTAAAGGTGATAACGCATTCATTGCGCGTCAACCTGCCGTTTACCGTCAAGGTGAAACTTTTGAACCGGCTTTCGCGGCCCAGCCGGGCAAACATATGTGTGGCCGCACGGCGCTCGGGGTCGCGCCCCTGTGCGCGCACATGGTGGAATGCCGCGCCGTCGGCCACATCGACCTCCAGCACATGGTTGAACCGCGCCGCAGCCGGCCCGTTTTCCAGCATGGTGAAATCCGCGCCTTCGTCCAGCTTCACCACATGATGCACCACCGCATCCGCATCCTCCGCCTCGCGCACATAGCGGATGCAAACCGGTTTCGATACCTTGCCGGTCACATGGAACAGGAACCCTTCGCTCGCCACAGCGGTATTCAGCGCCGCCAGCGGCCGCGGCACCGGATTCTGCCCGTCCGCCTCCAGCACACCGTAAACATCCTTGGCCCAGTGGATATCCTTGGCCGTGGCCCCGGACAGATGTTCGATCTGCACGCCCTCCAGCGCCAGATCGCCGGACAGGTCCGGCACAAACACCCCGTCCACGAACACCAGCAGCAACTTGTCGGTCGCCTCGAATACCGGCGCCTCGTCCGTGTCCAGCAACCCCGCAGGCGCCACTTCGCCCGCCGTCAACAACGACGGGTTGGTAAATTTCCAGTATTCGTCACGACGCCCGGGCGCCCCTTCGGCACGGAAACGCGCCAAGGCCGCCTTGCGCGCCGTATCGGCCCATTGCCCCTGCTCCGCCGGCGCAGGGTATGCCGCCAGCAACACTTCTGCCGCGTCCGATTTCGGTTGCGTCAACGCCATTACGCCACCTCGTTCAGCAGATCGGCATAGCCGTTGTGTTCCACTTCCAGCGCCAGCTCCGGCCCGCCGGTCTTGATGATGCGCCCGTCGGCCATGATATGCACCACGTCCGGTTTGATGTGGTCCAGCAACCGCTGGTAATGCGTGATCACAAGGAACGAACGCTTGCCGTCCCGCAGGGCGTTAACCCCCTCGGACACCAGCTTCATCGCATCCACATCGAGGCCGGAATCCGTCTCGTCCAGAATGCACATTTTCGGCTCCAGCATCGCCATCTGCAAAATCTCGTTGCGCTTCTTCTCACCGCCCGAGAAGCCGACATTCACCGGCCGTTTCAACATATCCGCGTCGATCTTCAACGATTTCGCCTTTTCGCGCACCAGCTTCAGGAATTCCGCCGCGTTCAACTCCTCCTCGCCGCGCGCCTTGCGCTGTGCGTTTACCGCCGTGCGCAGGAAGGTCATGTTGCCGACCCCCGGAATCTCCACCGGATACTGGAAGGCCAGAAACAACCCCGCCGCCGCCCGTTCCGCCGGATCCAGCTCCAGCAGGTTGACGCCATCGAGCAGCACCTCGCCCTCGTCCACCACATAGCCGGGTTTCCCCGAGGCCACATAGGACATGGTCGATTTGCCCGAGCCGTTCGGCCCCATAATCGCATGCACCTCGCCATCGCCAATGGTCAGGTTCATCCCCTTGAGGATCTGCTTGTCTTCGTCGGCCAGCGAGGCCTTGAGGTTTTTCATTTCAAACATGTTGTGTCTCTTCTCGCTTGTGTTTCGGAACCTGAATTATTCAGGAATTTTTTCGGATATATGGTATGCACGGCGCCAGTTTTCCGGCCAGTCCTCGAACCGGCCAGCGGCGAAAATCTTGCGGCCACGGGTAAATCCGACGAACAGGAACTCCGCCGGATCGGGAAAGCCGGACCAGTTGTTGTCCAGCACCCAGTATTCGCATCGTCCGGCGTGGCTTGCGGCGATCAGGTTGTCGGCGGCCTTGCGTAACGCGCCATGATCGCGAAACCTCTGCATCTGCGACGCACTCGGACGTTGCCACAGCAGTTCGCGGCTAAAAACCTTGCGGAACGATTCGAGCGCCGGTTCGGAAAAATCGGCGTTGTCCATGTCGGCGGTAAACCCGAACTCGTGGCGGCGCGGCATAAACCGGCCAAGCGGCACCATGCAGGCGCGCCACGCCATCGCCGCGAAGGCGGAAATGGACAGATCGATTTTCCCGAAGCGGAAACTCATCCCACCGATCCTTCGAGGCTGATCGCCACCAGTTTCTGCGCTTCCATGGCGAATTCCATCGGCAGGGCTTGCAGCACCTCCTTGGCGAAACCGTTGACGATCAGGGCCACGGCCTCTTCCTCGTCCATGCCGCGTTGCAGGCAATAGAACATCTGTTCATCGTCTACCTTCGAGGTCGTCGCCTCGTGTTCCACGCGGCTGGAGTTGTTCTTCACCTCGATATAGGGCACCGTATGCGCGCCGCATTTGTCGCCGATCAGCAGGCTGTCGCACTGCGTGAAATTGCGCGAGTTTTTCGCCTTCGGGTGCATGGTCACCAGCCCGCGATAGGTATTCTGCGCCCGTCCGGCGGAAATCCCCTTGGACACGATGCGCGACTTGGTGTTCTTGCCCAGATGGATCATCTTGGTGCCCGTATCGGCCTGCTGGTAGTTGTTGGTGATCGCGATGGAGTAAAACTCCCCTTGCGAGTCATCGCCGCGCAGGATGCAGGACGGATATTTCCATGTGACGGCCGAGCCGGTTTCCACCTGCGTCCACATCACCTTGGCACGGTCGCCGCGGCAATCGGCGCGTTTGGTGACAAAATTGTAGATCCCGCCCTTGCCTTCCTCGTCGCCCGGATACCAGTTCTGCACGGTGGAATATTTCACATCCGCGTCTTCCATGATCACGATCTCGACCACCGCCGCGTGCAACTGCGCAATATCGCGTTTCGGCGCGGTGCAGCCCTCCAGATAGGACACCTGCGAACCCTTGTCGGCGACGATCAGCGTGCGCTCGAACTGCCCCGTGTTTTCCGCGTTGATGCGGAAATAGGTGGACAGTTCCATCGGGCATTTCACGCCCTCGGGGATGTAAACGAAGGAGCCGTCCGAAAACACCGCCGAATTCAGCGTGGCATAGTAGTTATCCGAAACCGGCACCACGGAACCGAGGTATTTTTTCACCAGATCGGGATATTCCTGCACCGCCTCGGAAATCGGCATGAAGATCACGCCGGCCTTGGCCAGCTCCTCCTTGAAGGTCGTGCCGACGGAAACGGAATCGAACACCGCATCCACGGCCACCTTGCGCCCTTCGGCGGGGATATCCTCGGCCCCTTCGACACCGGCAAGGATCATCTGTTCCTTGAGCGGAATCCCGAGTTTTTTATAGGTTTCCAGCAGCTTCGGATCGACCTCGTCCAGCGACTTCGGTTTTTCCATCATCGATTTCGGACGGGCATAGTAATACTGGTCCTGAAAATCGATCTCGGGGTAATCCACCATCGCCCAGTCCGGCTCCGTCAACTGCAACCAGCGGCGATAGGCGGCCAGACGCCATTCCAGCAACCACTCCGGCTCGTTGTTTTTTTCCGAAATCATCCGCACGATATCTTCGCTCAGCCCTTTGGGGGCATATTCCATTTCGATATCGGTGGAAAAACCGTATTTGTATTTCTCGCCTACGGTTTTGACGGCATCGACAGTTTCCTGCTCGATCCCTTCCTTGGCGACGTCTTCGGTAACAGCCATTGTGGTAATCCTCTCTCAGGCCGCGCGCGCTTTGAAGCGGCGGTAGTGTTCAATCCATGTGCGGGCGAAACTTTCGACCTCGCCCCGTGTTGTTTCCAGCCCCAGCGAAACGCGTATCGCGCTGGCGGCGGTTTCCTCGTCCACCCCCATGGCCTTCAGCGTTTTCGAGGCCCTGACCTTGCCGCTGGAGCAGGCCGAGCCGGCGGAAACCGCGAAACCGGCCAGATCCATCTGCATGACCTGGGTTTCGCCCTTCCATCCGCGCACGGCGAAATAGGTGGTGTTGGGCAGGCGGTTGGCGCCCTGTCCGAAAATCCGTATGTCTTCGGCGGCATTGGCAATGGCCTCTTCCAGCCAGTCGCGCAATTCCGCCACTTCGTCCCAGCGCCCCGCGTCCACATCGCGCGCCGCTGCAACCGCTGCCGCCCCCATGCCGGCGATACCGATCACGTTCTCGGTGCCGGAGCGGCGGCCCATTTCCTGCCCGCCGCCACGCAACTGCGCGTTCACATCCAGCCCCTGCCGGATCAACAGCGCGCCAACGCCCTTCGGCCCGCCGAATTTATGCGCCGACAGGATCGCCCGCTCGGCGCCGCTCCATGCAAAACCATAGGGGATCTTGCCAAAGGCCTGCACCGCATCGGACAGCGCCAGCCCCTCCGGCAGATCATGGATCACGCCGGTTTCGGAGTTCGCCTGCTGCAAGACCGTGTTCTTGGGATCCTCCGCCCGCACAAGGCCGTTTTCATCCGCATGCAGCGCGGCCGAGGCCCATGCGGTAATGCAGTCGTGTTCCACCCCTGCACAAAGATACCCCTGCCCCTTCAGCGCCAGCGCCGCCGCCTCGGTCGCGCCGGAGGTAAAAACGATATCCGCCCCAGAGGCCCCCGTAACCTCCGAAATCTGCCGCCGCGCGGTTTCGACAATCGCCTTGGCCGCGCGCCCCTCGCCGTGGACCGAGGACGGGTTGCCCAGCACATCCATCGCCGACAGCATCGCCGCGCGCGCCGCCGCCCGCAGCGGGGTCGTGGCATTATAATCCAGATACACCCGTGTCATTCTTCGTCCACCAGCTGCACAAAGGCCGGCACCGCCGGACAGGGGGCCAGTTCGTCACCGGTGATGTCCGACAGGCGCGTCTGGTGCAGAAACACATAGACATGCGCCGACAGCCGCTCCCACAGCTTGTCTGTCAACTGTTGTGCCTCCGCGCCGACCTCGCCGCCGCTGGCACCGGCGCCGCGCGACATGGCGTCCATGGTCTCGTCCACGGCGCACAGGATCTCCGAAACCCGTATCTCGGTCGTCGGCGCTGCAAGGCGATAGCCGCCCCCCGGGCCGCGCACGGATTCAACGATTCCCGCCCGCCGCAGCTTGACAAAAAGCTGCTCCAGATAGGCCAGCGAGATATCCTGCCGTTCGGAAATTTCCGACAGGGAAATCAGGCGGTCCTTTCCCTCGTGTGCCAGATCGACAAGCGCGATCATCGCATAGCGTCCCTTGGTGCTGAGTTTCATAGCCGCCTTTCCCGATCCGAGAGGTTGACGCAAGCCCGTGCAGGGCTTACTTCAATTTACAGGTAACAAGAGGGTGACCCTCAAGTTAGAATTCTTCTAGGTTGATTGACTAAATAAGTCAAGCATTCAATCGGCCACATACTACGCTGGAGCAACATTGTATGCCCGAGGTTATTTTTCCCGGTCCCGAAGGCCGGCTCGAAGGTCGTTATCACCCGCAGAAAGCCAAAGACGCGCCGATCGCGATCATCCTGCATCCGCACCCGCAGCACGGCGGGACGATGAACAACAAGATCACGCACAACCTGCACTATACGTTTCACAAGATGGGCTTCACCTGTCTGCGCTTCAATTTCCGCGGCGTCGGCCGTTCGCAGGGCGAATATGACGAGGGCGTGGGCGAGCTGTCCGACGCCGCTGCCGCGCTCGATTATCTACAGGCGCTGAACCCGAACGCCAAACATTGCTGGGTCGCCGGTTTCCAGTTCGGCGCGTGGATCGGCATGCAACTGCTGATGCGCCGGCCGGAAATCTCGGGCTTCATCTCGGTGGCACCGCCCGCCAATATGTATGACTTCAGTTTCCTTGCCCCCTGCCCGTCTTCGGGTCTGATCGTCAACGGCACCGACGACCGCGTGGTCCCGCCGGAACCGGTCGAGGAACTGGTGGAAAAACTGCATCAGCAAAAGGGCATCACCATCACCCACGAGGTGATCGAGGGCGCCGGCCATTTCTTTGACCCCGGCATGGAAGGTCTGATGGACCTGACCGAAACCTATGTACGCCGCCGCATGACGGAAACGACGCGCTAGGGTCGGACCCCTAGGGTCAGGACCCATTAATCCGGCGCGCGCAGCGTCATCGGCGCGAAATA
>CAZDLV010000005.1:0-28298 GCA_964506345.1 uncultured Rhodobacterales bacterium
GCGAAATTCACCTTCGCGCCATACATGCTGGGCCACCGACGGAACGGTTAACAAACTAAAAGCTATCGTAAAAAACGCAATCGAAAAGGGTTTCATAAGGTGCCTCCTGTAATACAGGAACCCCGCCCGATGATGCCTAGGGTTGCGCCGCGACACTTTGGCCGGGTGCAACAGGATCCCCCTTGACGCCACAAGCGCCTAGCGGGACCACAAGCAGGATAACAGCAACCAGCGGAATCAGTTTCATTTCAGAATTCCTTTCCACACTGCAATCTGGCGGCGAACATTATCAGGTGATGTTCCACCATAACTAGAGCGACTTTTGACAGAATTGTCCACCCCCAAAACCTCGTATACCGCCGGATTTATATCGGAATGCACGGATTTCATATCCTCGATCGACAATTCCGGCAGATCACAGCCCTTGTCCTCGGCCAGTTTCACCAATGCGCCGGTTGCGTGGTGGGCGTCGCGAAACGGCAGGCCCAATTCGCGCACCAGCCAGTCGGCAAGGTCGGTCGCCGTGGAAAACCCGCTGGCCGCCGCCACGCGCAGGCTGTCGGGATTCGGTTTCATGTCGCCGACCATGCCGGTCATGGCCGCCAGAGCCAGCATCAGGGAATCGGCCGCGTCGAAGACCTGTTCCTTGTCTTCCTGCATGTCCTTGGAATAGGCGAGCGGCAGCCCCTTCATGATGGTCAGCAGCGCCACCAGCGAGCCGTTGATCCGGCCGACCTTGGCGCGGATCAGCTCGGCCGCGTCGGGATTCTTCTTCTGCGGCATGATGCTGGAACCGGTCGAAAAGCGGTCCGACAGGGTGACAAACCGGAACTGGGCCGAGGACCAGATCACCAGTTCTTCGGCAAAACGCGACAGGTGCGTGGCACAGATCGAGGCGCTCGACAGGAATTCCAGCGCGAAATCGCGGTCCGATACGGCGTCGAGCGAATTCGCCGCCGGACGGTCGAAGCCCAGCGCCCCGGCTGTCATATGCCGGTCTATCGGAAAGGACGTCCCCGCCAGCGCCGCAGCACCAAGCGGTGACTCGTTCATCCGCTTGCGCGCGTCCTGCATCCGCGAACGATCACGGGCGAACATTTCCACATAGGCCATCATGTGATGCCCCCACGTCACCGGCTGCGCCACCTGCAAATGGGTGAAGCCCGGCATGACCATATCGGCGCCTGCCTCGGCCTGCGCCAACAGCGCCCGCATCAGGGCCTCCAGCCCGTCAATCGCCGCGTCATACTGCTCGCGCGTCCACAGCTTGAAATCCGTCGCCACCTGATCGTTGCGCGAACGCGCAGTGTGCAGGCGGCCGGCCGGTTCGCCGATCAGGTCTTTCAGGCGGGATTCGACATTCATATGGATATCCTCCAGCGCCTTGCTGAAGGGAAAATCGCCACGCTCGATCTCTGACAATACCGTGAGCAGGCCTTCCCGAATGGCCTGTGCATCGCTATCAGTAATGATACCCTGTGCGGCAAGCATCGCTGCGTGGGCGCGGGAACCCTCGATATCCTGACGGGCCATGCGCTTGTCAAAGTCGATCGAGGCATTGATCGCCTCCATGATCGCATCCGGTCCCGAGGCAAACCTGCCGCCCCACATTGCATTCGATGTTTTTTTGTCCGACATAGGCACACCTGTAATTACACGAGGCCGAAATGAACCGCCCCCTTCTAGTTGCCCTGCTATACGCCGCCCTTGGTTTCGGTGCAAACCCCTTGCAGGCCGGTGTCATAAATTCCGCCGAGCGATTGCAGATTCAGGAAATGCGCGTCGATGATATGCGTAAACTGCGGATACTGGAAACGCCGGCCAGTGTTCCGGATATTCCGTACGAGACGCCCGACGGCAAAAAAATCCGGCTGTCGGACAGTAACGGCCATTTCCGGCTGGTCAATTTCTGGGCCACATGGTGCATTCCCTGCCGCGAGGAAATGCCGGCACTCGATGCGTTGCAGGCCCGCCTCGGCAGCGATAATTTCGAGGTGATCACCATTGCAACAGGCCGGAACCGGCTGTCGGGCATTCACGAGTTTTTTGCGGCAGCAAAAATTGAAAACCTGCCGATTTTGCTGGACCCGCGCGGGCAACTTGGCCGCTCTATCGGGGCGCTCGGATTGCCGACCACGGTGTTTTTGAATCGGGACGGCAAAGAGATCGCGCGCGTGACCGGCGGCGCCGACTGGTCCAGTGACAACGCCGCTGCCGTGTTGCAGGCCCTGATGGATGCCAGCGACAGCGCCGGCAATTAACCCTGCTATAAACCTTGCACCGCGCGATAGCGCGGACATGTAACAACGTGGTCGTTAACCATTCCGACGGCCTGCATGAACGCATAAACAATGGTCGGGCCGCAAAACTTGAATCCCGCCTGTTTCAGGTCTTTGGAAATCCGGCGAGAAAGTTCCGTTTGCGTCGGAATATCGCGTTGGGATTTGGCGGCGTTCTGAATGGGTTCGCCATCGACATACCGCCACAGAAAACCGGAAAACCCCGCCTGTGATTCGATTTCCAGCCATGCGCGGGCGTTCCCGACTGTCGCCTCGATTTTGCCGCGATGGCGGACAATGCCGGTATTTTCCAATCGGGCCAGCACATCCTTTTCGGTGTACCTGACGATGGTTTCGGGATCGAATCCGTCGAAGGCCTCGCGAAAATTATTGCGCTTTTTCAATATGGTTATCCAGCTTAGTCCGGCCTGAAACCCGTCAAGGACAAGCTTTTCAAACAGCGCGCGACTATCGTATTCCGGCACGCCCCATTCGGTATCATGATACCTGACATAGACCGGATCCGTCCCACACCATTCACAGCGCTTTTCCATCGGGATCCTCCGTTTTTCACAATATCGGACATTAATAGAACATTTCAGGAAAATTCACGAACTATTAAACCTTTGGCTGCCACCATGCTGAAAACACCCGAGAACAGGATGGAGGTTACCGTGATTCCCTTTCCCGCCCGGCGCACCGACATGCCGGTCGCCCGATCGCAGCGCCTGTGCAAACAGGAAACCGGACGTGTACGCGCTGCGTTGTCGCAAGACCGCCTTCTACTGTTCTACCAACCGGTGGTTCGGGCCGACAGTCCGGAATTTGTCGCATTTCACGAGGCTCTGGTACGAATTAAGATGCCCGACGATACAATTGTCGTCGCAAACCGGTTCATGCCCTTTGTGGAAAACTCCGCGCTGGGGCGAATTCTCGACCGGAAAACCCTCGAAATGGCGCTGATAGCATTGCACGGCAATCCGGCTTTGCGCCTGTCGGTCAACGTGTCGCCCTATTCGATGGGCGATCAGGGCTGGCTCGATATTTTTTGTGCCTGCTCGCGGGATGTTGGTGACCGGCTAATACTGGAAATCACCGAACGGGAGGCCATGACGGATGTCCGGCGCACGGCCGCATTTCTTGCGCATGTGCGCAAATTCGGTGCCAGTGTTGCTCTGGATGATTTTGGCGCCGGATATACGTCGTTCCGGTATTTCCGCGACTTTCATTTCGACATCGTGAAAATCGACGGTCTGTTTATTCGCGACATTCCGCACAGCCGCGACAATCAGGTTCTGGTCGAGGCACTTTTGAACATCAGCGCCCATTTCGACATGATGACCGTGGCAGAGTTCGTCGAAACCCCGGCCGAGGCCGCATTCGTATCAAAGATGGGTGTCGACTGTCTGCAAGGGTACCTGATCGGCAAACCCGCAGCCACACCACAAGCAGGCGATCCGAAAATCGCGGTGCGGCACGCAGGTAACCGGCAGTCGGGCTAGGTTTTTCCCACCAGTTTGCTAAGCTGTTCCTGCATCTCCGCCAACTGGGATTTCAACTCGCCAAGTTCAACGTCCTTGTTGCCTGCGGTTTCCTCGGCCGGGGCCTCGGCGGTGGTTTCGGTGCTTGCGACACCGGTCGCCGCAAACGGCGTAAACATCCGCATGGCGTTTTCGAACCACTCCATATTGGTGCGCGCCATTGCCTCCAACCCCAGCATCGCCGGATTTTTCCCGACGGCTTCCTTGATTTGCGCCCGCATGTCGTCCTGATTTCGCGTGAACGTATCCATCGAGGCATCCAGATATCCCGGCACGAACCCTTGTAGCGAATCACCATACAGCCCGATCAGTTGGCGCAAGAAATTGGTCGGCAGCATATTCTGCCCCTTGCTTTCTTCCTCGAAGATGATCTGGGTCAGCACCGACCGTGTGATATCGTCACCGGACTTGGCGTCCTTCACAACAAAATCCTGCCCCTCGCGCACCATCTTCGCCAGATGGTCCAGCGTCACATAGGTGGATTTGTCGGTATTGTACAAACGCCGGTTCGCGTATTTTTTTATGATGATCTGTTCTTGTTCGTTTTTATTTTCGACCATAACGGTCCCTTCCCTTCCCTTGGGCCAACTGGCCTACATATATCAATCTAATACGCTAATTCGCGACTGCAACGAAAATTTCGCATTCGCGAAGTCATTCGACCATGCTAGAATTTCGAACCGGACAACCCGAGGACCGAATTATGGATGCACACGAGAGCGCAAACGCGGAAAAATATCTCGACCTGTGGGAAGAAAACCTGCGGAAAATCGCGACCAAGGGGCCGGTCCCGGTTCCGACGAAATGACACAAGACCTCGAACACCGGCGCGGCCAGCCGTCGCCGCTTGTGTTCCACCTCGGGGTCGCGGCCGCTGCCTATCTCGGCGCGATCGCATTAAGTGCCAAGGCCCGCGACCCGGATTTTCCCTGGCACCCGGATGTTCTGGAAAAGGTTTCGGCCCTGACCGGCGCCCCTGATCCATTGTCCGTCGCCAGCGCCGCCGCCCGCCGGTTAACGGCCAGCCTGTCCGGTTTGCGCAAATGGCAAAACCACCCGTTCCGCCGGCCGGTTCCGTCCCCCAGGGTATTGTGGCAACGTGGCTCCAGCCGGCTGCTTGATTATTCCGACGGTCAGGACGACGGAAAAAATGCCCCCGTAGTTTTTGTGATTCCGTCTCTGATAAACCGATCGTATATTCTGGATTTACTGCCGGATAATTCATTGCTTCGATATCTTCGAAACCAGGGGTTGCGGCCCGTCCTGCTGGATTGGGGGGCGCCAACCACATCCGAATACGCGTTCGATTTCGACACATATATAGCCGATCGTGCCGTGCCGGCCTTTGAAATCGCAAAACAAATCGGCGATACCGCGCCGTCGGTTCTGGGCTATTGCATGGGGGGAACCCTTGCCGCCGGCATGATCGCGACCGGCCTTGTTTCGCCGTCGAAATTTGTCACGCTCGGCTCGCCATGGGATTTTTCTGCGTATTCGGGGATTGCTTCGCTGTTGGCCGCGGACAGCGCGCACAAAGGCGTCACACCCGAAAATCTGCGAACACTGGAAGCCACGTTCGGGGTCATCCCGCCCGAGGTTTTCCAATGGTTGTTTGCCAGCATCACCCCGCTGCAAGCCGCAATAAAATTTCGAAAATTCAACGAAATCGATATGGATTCTGCCATTGCACACCATTTTGTGGCCGTAGAAGACTGGCTGGCGGACGGGATAGCGATGGCATATCCGGCGGCAAAAAACCTGCTGATCGACTGGAATACCGACAATGTCACGGCCGGCGAAAACTGGTCATTGCTCGGCAAGACGGTCGTGCCTGCCGATATCCGGTCCCCGACGTTGGTCGTTTGCGGCGCGCGCGATACAATCGCGCCGCCCGACGTCACAACCCCGATGGCGCGCGCCATCCCGCAAGCGCGTATTCTGCGCGTGGACACCGGTCACGTCGGCATGATCACCGGTCGCAATGCGGCAAAAACCGTGTGGGAACCGGTCGCCGGATTCCTTCTGGAACCCGCAAAGCGGAGAGTCCATAAAATTTCAAAAAACCGCCGCAATAACAAATAATGTTGCGCTGCACTGCACAATGCTTATTATGTATCCCCAACATCAAACAGGACAAGGACACTCCACCATGACCAATATCGTGATCGCATCGGCGGCCCGCACGGCAGTCGGCAGCTTTCTCGGCGCCTTCGCCAACACGCCCGCCCACGATCTGGGCGCGGCCGTTATAAAGGCCGTCCTCGAACGGGCCGATGTTGACGCCAAGGATGTTTCGGAAACCATTCTCGGGCAGGTGCTGACCGCTGGTCAGGGACAAAATCCGGCACGTCAGGCGCATATCAATGCCGGCCTGCCGAAAGAAAGTGCCGCATGGGGTATTAACCAGGTTTGCGGTTCGGGATTGCGCGCGGTTGCGCTGGGCGCGCAACAGATCATGCTGGGCGACGCCGATATTGTGATCGCCGGCGGGCAGGAAAACATGTCGATGTCGCCGCATGTCGCCAACCTGCGCAAGGGACAGAAGATGGGCGATATGAAGTTCATCGATTCGATGATCCGTGACGGCCTGTGGGATGCCTTCAACGATTATCACATGGGCACCACCGCCGAAAATGTCGCGGCGCAGTGGGAAATCACCCGCGAAATGCAGGACGAATTCGCAGTTGCCTCGCAAAACAAGGCCGAGGCCGCGCAAAAAGCCGGAAAATTCGCGGATGAAATTGTCCCCTTCGTCATCAAAACCCGCAAGGGCGATATTGTTGTCGATACCGACGAATACTTGCGCCACGGGGCGACACTAGACGCGATGCAAAAACTGCGTCCGGCCTTTGCCAAGGACGGAACCGTGACCGCGGCAAACGCGTCCGGCCTGAACGACGGTGCAGCCGCAACCCTGTTGATGAGCGCCGAAAATGCGGCAAAACGCGGAATTAAACCGCTCGCCAGAATTGCGTCCTACGCCACCACCGGCGTTGATCCGTCGATCATGGGTGTCGGCCCGATTTTCGCCAGCCGGAAGGCCCTGGAAAAAGCCGGGTGGAATGCCGGAGAACTGGACCTTGTGGAGGCAAACGAAGCCTTCGCCGCACAAGCCTGTGCCGTTAACAAGGACATGGGCTGGGATCCGGCGATTGTAAACGTAAACGGCGGCGCAATTGCCATCGGCCATCCGATCGGTGCCTCGGGCGCGCGCATTCTTAATACGTTGTTGTTCGAGATGCAGCGGCGCGACGCGAAAAAAGGCCTCGCGACATTGTGCATCGGTGGCGGCATGGGTGTCGCGCTGTGCATTGAACGCGACTAGAAAACAAAAAAAGGAGAGTATAATGGGAAGAGTTGCACTGGTCACCGGTGGCACGCGCGGCATCGGCGCAGCCATCGCCGTAGCCTTGAAAGCGGCGGGACACACCGTCGCCGTCAATTACGCCGGAAATGACGAGGCCGCCGCCAAATTTACCGCCGAAACCGGCATTCCGGCCTATAAATGGTCCGTCGCAGATTACGACGGCTGTGTTGCAGGGATCGCCAAGGTCGAATCCGACCTTGGCGGCATCGAAATTCTGGTGAATAACGCCGGAATTACCCGCGACGGCATGTTCCACAAAATGACCCCGCAACAATGGCGCGAGGTCATCGACACCAACCTGTCCGGCGTATTCAATATGACCCACCCGGTCTGGGGCGGCATGCGCGAACGCAAATTCGGGCGCGTTATCAACATCAGCTCCATCAACGGGCAAAAAGGGCAGGCCGGGCAAGTCAACTATTCCGCGGCCAAAGCCGGTGATATCGGATTTACCAAGGCGCTGGCACAAGAAGGCGCTTTCAAGGGTATTACGGTTAACACTATTTGCCCCGGGTATATCGGCACGGAAATGGTGCGGGCGGTGCCGGAAAAGGTTCTGAACGAACGCATTATCCCGCAAATTCCGGTCGGGCGACTGGGCGAGCCGGAAGAAATCGCCCGCTGTGTTGTATTTCTGGCCGCAGACGACGCCGGATTCATCACCGGTTCCACCCTGACGGCGAACGGCGGACAATATCTAGCCTAGGGCAATCCCGAAAAGGGCGCGGCAGCTATCTATTGTCGCGCCCTTTTGTATGCCTTGCCGGTTTTATTCAGCGGCGCGCTTATCTAGGATGGCGGAATACTGTGGCAAAGGTAACCCGATGAAAATAGGCATACTCGAAACCGGCGAAATTCCGGAAAACCTGTTGGACCGACACGGGGACTATCCGTCGATGTTTGCCAATATGTTGCACGCGCATAATCCTTCGCTCGAATTTTTTTCGGTCAAAGTCTGTGCAAACGAACTGCCGGAAACACCGGACGACGCCGACGGCTGGATCATCACCGGATCGCGCCACGGCGTTTACGACGATTTACCGTGGATTGCCCCGTTGAAAGGTTTTCTTCGCCGGTGCATCGCGCAACAGGTGCCGGTCGCAGGGATTTGTTTCGGACACCAGATTTTGGCCGACGCACTCGGCGGCACGGTTGAAAAGTCGGGTAATGGCTGGGGAATCGGGGTTCATCGCTATACTGCGCAAAATCTGCCGGCGTGGATGTCCGATATGGGCGACGGTTTCGCAGGGCATGCGGTGCATCAGGACCAGATTGTCACGCCGCCACCCGATGCCACCGTGATTGCCGGTTCGGATTTTTGCAGGTATGCGGCACTGGTTTACGGCGATCCCGAAAACCCCGACGCGATCAGTGTGCAGCCCCATCCGGAATTCTCCAAGGAATACGTGCGTGATCTGATCGACGGACGTTTGGCGAATGTATTGCCGCAAGAACGCGCCGCGTCTGCCCGGCAATCGCTGGGCGCGCCGGTCCACAACGCGCAATGGGGTGGCTGGATCACCCGGTTTCTGGACATTGCGGAAAAAAAACGGGCGCACCGATGAGCGCCGCCCGCGCGACATCAATCGGATTTACCGCTGTGTTGTTATGGTCGTTGCTGGCGGTTCTGACCGTCGGTTCGGCGCCGGTCCCGCCGTTTCAACTGGCGGCGATGGCATTTTTTGTCGGCGGCGGGGTTGGAATTCTCTGGATATCGGTTTCCGGCGACGGGCTGGCGGCGTTGCGCGGAGTCGGGTGGAAAGTCTGGATCACCGGCATTGCCGGTTTATTCGGATACCATTTTTTCTATTTCACCGCGCTGCGACTGGCCCCGCCAGCACAAGCCGGATTAATCGCCTATCTGTGGCCTTTGTTGATCGTGCTGTTGTCCGGATTACTGCCGAACGAGCGGCTAAAACCGCTGCATATTGTCGGCGCACTTGTCGCGTTCGGCGGCGCGGGCCTGATCATCGGGACCGGCGCAACCGGCTTTTCGCTCGATAGCTGGCTGGGATATGGCGCGGCCCTTGCCGGTGCCTTGATATGGTCGGGATATTCGGTATTGTCGCGAAAATTCGCCGGCACCCCGACCGGCGCGGTGGCCGTGTTTTGTCTGGCAGCCGCAGGATTGTCACTGATCGCACATCTGGTATTCGAACGAACCGTATGGCCGGAAGGCACCATCGGCTGGCTTAGCGTGCTGGCGCTGGGGGCCGGGCCGGTCGGCCTGGCATTTTATGTCTGGGATATAGGTGTAAAAAACGGCGACATCCAGTTTCTGGGCATCGCATCATACGCCGCGCCACTGCTTTCCACGTTGATTCTGGTTATTGCGGGCTATGCCGTCGCCAGCTGGACTTTGCTGCTGGCGGCGGTATTGATCGTTTCCGGCGCGGCGCTCGCCGCGTTGGCAGGCCGCTAGACCTGGGCCGAAATACGCTCGATCTCTTCTTTCAGGAGGAGCTTCTCTTTCTTGAGTTCCGCGATGCTCAAGGTGTCGGAACCCGGACTTCGCTGTTCTACTTCGATTTTATCGGAAAGTGACTCGTGCTTCCTGCGAAGTTCGGACAAATGGGAACTCAGGCTCATATTCCTCTCCTTTTTTGATCGTTGAAACGTCTCTATTGCACCATAAAAGATATGATCTGTCATCCTGCCTTCAAGAGAAATTTGCGTGCATAATTTCGTGACCACGAAAATACCCCTTTTACGGCGGGATTTCGCCGGCTGGAAAATACCGTCAACACCCCGCCAAGCGCAATTCCCGCCAACCCGAAAAGCGTGCCGGCGCTCGGCACCTCGCCGAACCACAGAAATCCGACGGGAATGGCAAATACGATATTGAAGTAGAAAAACGGCGCCAGTATCGACGCATCCGTCCGGTTATAGGCCGCAACGGTCATGAAATGACAGGTCGCGGAAATACCGCCAAGCGCCAATAGCGAAACAAGGTCACCGGCATCGACACGCGGTATACCCTGCCAGAATGCCAACGGCGCCACCATCGCCGCACCCAGAAAGCTTTGCGTTACCAACGTCGAAAACAGGCTGCCGCTTGTGCAGGCGCGCCGCGTCGCCGCCAGATATCCACCCAGCAGGATTCCGCCGGCAAGCGCCAGAAACGTCCCTGTTTCAAAGCTTCCCTCGGGGCGCAGAATGACATAGGCCCCCGCAAAACTAAGCGCAGCCCCGACCAGACGCAGCAGCCCCAGTTTTTCGCCAAACAATACGACGGAAATCAGAACCGCAATCACCGGCGCGATCAGAAAACCCCCGACGGCCTTGGCCAATGGCACCATCGACAACGCCGAGATCAGCAGGATCATCGCCCCCATCATCAAAGCCGTGCGCCAAACCTGCCCCGACCGGTCACGCCGGGGAATGTGCAAAGGTTTTTTCAACACAACCGCCAGCAAGAAAACAACGACACCCGCCATAAAATAACGCGCAAAAACCACGCTGAAAACCGAGTGGTCCTGTGCCAGTGATTTCGACAGGCCATCCGTCAACGGCGTCAACGCCATGGCCGCCACCAGATATCCAACCCCTGCCTTCATAGTACCCGCCTGATAGATTCGAATCCCGAATACACGGGATTCGTTAACATCGGGTTACATCATAACACTATAGGTTGTATTTCGCGCAAGACTTTTCTTATAGGTATATTAAAACTGTCTTCGTCACGTTCGTGTGCGCGACCTTTATGCAGCACCATTGGCGCCAGTAAAACCAGCGGTCCGGCGGCGCCCTTGCGCGCCTGCACAATCACCCGCCCTGCCGGCCGGCTTTCACGGGCGGACAGCGGCAATATCCTGATATCACCGGCTTTTCCATGCAAACCGGCAAGGATATCATCGAGTCGTTCGGTCCGGTGGATCATCGTGAAATATCCCCGCGGTTTAAGCCGTTTCAGACCTGCAAATACCCAGTCGCGCAGGCCCGCCGCCCCTTCCAGATGCGCTGTATTTCGCCCCTCATCTTGCGGGGCCGTGGCACTGGTGGCCGCATAAAACGGCGGGTTGGCGAAAACGTGGTCAAATGAAATCCGGCGCAGCACTGCCGGCATGTCCAGCAAATCGCCGGTATGAACCTGCATTTCCAGACCGTTATCCACCGCATTTCTGCGCGCCAGATCGGCATATTCCGGTTGCAATTCCAGACCGTGCGCCCGCAACCCGACAACACGGCGACACAGACAGGCCAACGCAACCCCGGCACCACACCCGAGTTCCAGAACGGACTGCCCTTCGCGCGCCGGAACAGAAGCGGCCAGAAACACCGGATCCGTTGCCGCCCGATACCCTGTTCGCGGCTGGCGTATTTGCAACGCACCACCCAGAAAATCGTCCCGGGTCAGGTTTGAATCGGCAAACCTCATATATCCGGCAACACCTCGATATCATTGTCGCGCAACACCGCGCGCGCCCTGAATACATGCGCGTCCGCTACGGTGACGCGACGTGGGAACAATCCGATGCCGCCTTCCATAACACTCATGTTTACGTCCAGCACAAAGGGTTCTATATCTTCGGCGCGCAACAGCGCGGTTGCGAAGGCGATGATTGTCGGGTCGGTGGTTCTAAGGATTTCTTTCATGACCACACGATAGGCCGCATCGACCCGCAGGTCGAGGTGCTAAACAAGGGGAAACGGAATGTCTGGCAAAAACGGACCATTTGAAAAACTGCAACAGGTCCTGTCGCACGATATGGCGGCGGTAAACGCCCTGATCCGCACACGCATGGCCAGCGAACACGCGCCGCGCATCCCCGAAGTAACGGCGCATCTGGTCGAGGCCGGCGGAAAACGCCTGCGCCCGATGCTGACGCTGGCGGCGGCGCGAATTTGTGGATACGATGGCAGCGACCATGTCAAACTGGCCGCGACAGTCGAATTCATCCACACCGCAACGCTGTTGCACGACGATGTGGTGGACGAAAGCGACCAGCGGCGCGGGCGCCCGACCGCCAACCTGCTGTGGGATAACAAGTCCTCGGTGCTGGTCGGCGACTATTTGTTTGCGCGCTCGTTCCAGTTAATGGTCGAAACCGGTAACCTGCGCGTGCTGGATATTCTGGCCAATGCCTCGGCCGTGATTGCCGAAGGCGAGGTTTTGCAACTGTCCGCCGCGCAAGATCTGGCCACGACCGAAGAAATTTACCTGCAAGTCGTGCGCGGAAAAACCGCTGCACTGTTTGCCGCCGCCTGCGAGGTTGGCGGTGTCATCGCCGGCGCGCCCGAAGAACAGGTTGCAGCATTACGCGAATTCGGCGACGCCCTTGGCGTCAGTTTCCAGATTGTCGACGATCTGCTGGATTACGGCGGCGCCTCTGCCTCGCTCGGGAAAAACACCGGCGATGATTTTCGTGAACGCAAACTGACCATGCCGGTGATTCTGGCCATCCGCGCCGGAGACAAAACCGAGCGCGCCTTCTGGCAACGTGTCATCGAAAAGGGCGACCAGCGTGACGGCGACCTTGATCACGCAATGGCCCTGATGGCCCGCCACGACACGTTGGAGGAAACACGGCAAAAGGCGCTGGGTTGGGCCGATACCGCAAAATCCGCGCTTGAAACCTTGCCGCAAAGCGAGTTGCGCGACCTGCTTGACAAGGTGTCGGGCTTTGTTGTGTCGCGGATCGTCTAGGGTCGGTTCAGCCCTTGGCCGCGACCACCCACCAACCGCTATGGGACCGGGCGATTTCGGCGGCTGCGGCCTTGGCCGCGCCGGCGGTGGCATAAAGCCCGAAACATGTGCCGCCGGACCCGCTCATTCGCGCCAGCGCACAGGATCCGGTGGCCCGCAAGCTGTCCAGAACCCGCGCAATCACCGGCGAAATTGCCATCGCCGCGGCCTGCATATCGTTGCGTTGCCCGCCGAGATAGCCAAACAACGCGTCCGTATCCGCGAAACCATCCGGCACCGGCGCCAGCGGCGCGTTATTGCGGTTTTCCAGTGCGGCAAAAACCGCGCCGGTGTTCACCACCTCTCCTGCATTAACCAGAACCAGCCAGAATTCCGGTAGCGGCGGCAAGGGCGAAATGCGCTCGCCAATCCCCTGCATCCGCACCGGCACACTTTGCATACATACCGGCACATCGGCACCAAGCCCGGCAAGCTGTTCCAGCGTCGGTGCGTCGCTTCCCCATAACAAGGACAGCGCCCGAACCGCCGCCGCCGCGTCCGCCGAGCCACCCCCGATACCGGCTGCAACCGGCAGGTTTTTCTGCAAATGCAGCGTCGCGCCACGCTGCGACATTAGCCGCGCGGCCTGCAATACCAGGTTATCATCCGTATCCAGTCCGGCACCAAAAGGTCCGTCGATTTCAAGCGTCAGCGCGGGCGCAGCGGCAACCCGCAACACATCACCAACGTCGGGAAACACCACCAGCGAATCCAGCAGATGCAAACCGTCAGCCTGCCGCCCCGTGACATGCAAGCATAAATTCACCTTGGCACGGGCAATCTCGACCCGCGTCACTGCGATGCTTCGTCGGCCAGAACCGCGTCAAGCCCGACGGCCAGTTTTCGCACGATCCGTTTGCTCAAATCCTCGCCGGGTGCAAACGACAACGCACGCCGCCACTGGAATGCCGCCTCGCGTTTACGCCCGACCATCCACAGGACATCGCCGAAATGATCGCTGACGACGGGATCGACCGGCAGCAGTTCAACCGCTTTTTCCATCGGTGCAACCGCGTCTGAAAACTTGCCCAGCCGGTAAAACATCCAGCCCAGCGAGTCGATAATATAGCCGCTGTCGGGCGATTTACGGGCCGCCGTCCCGATCATCGTTTGTGCTTCGTCCAGATTGGTTCCCGCCTCGAGAAACGAATAGCCAAGATAGTTCAAGACCTCGGGGCGGTCAGGCGACATCTCCAGCGCGCGCCGCAAATCCGCCTCGGCCTCGGGCCATCGGCCCATCTGTTCGAAACTGATGCCGCGGGCGTAATACAACACCCAGTATCCGGCAGGCGGATTGTCCAGCAGGTCGATCGCGGCAGTATAGGCCTGCGCCGCCGCGGTGTAATTTTTCGCACCGCGAAAGATATCGCCCAGCGCGTTCAGCACGTTGATATCCCCGGGGAAGTCGCGCGACAACGCCTTCAGAACGCGGGTTGCCCCTTCGACGTCGCCGGATCTTCGCAAGGCCTCGGCACGGCCAATTCCAGCGTCGCGATAGTCATTTGAATCACGTGCAACAGACGCATAAGCCGCCTCGGCCAACGCGAACTGGTCCGAGCGCTCCAGAATATCGGCAGCAATCATCGCGGCCGCGCCGGATTGCGGGCGGATCTGTTGTGCAAGGCGCGCATAAAACAGCCCCAGCCGGTTCGGACGATCCCGCCCGAGGGCTTCGGCCATCGTCACAAGCGCCGCCGCCACACCAAAGGACGGATCATCGACCCGCACAAATTTCACGGTTTTTCCCGACTTCAACGTATCGCGCAAATCCGTCAGACGGGCATCGCGAAACCCGCGATTGCGCGCACCGTCCAGCACGGAAACGGCCGCCTTTTGCCGCCCCAGTTCCGACAATATCCGTGCGTGCATCAAAATGGCGCCGATATCCAGATGCAGGGGGGCGTCCCCGGTGCCTTGCAAAATATCCGCCGCCCCGGCAAGGTCACCACTATACGCCAGCGCCATCGCTTTGTGATAGCGCCCGTATAACGCGAACGTGTCGTTCTGCGTAATGGCATCAAAACCCGCCATTGCGCCAGCGACATCCCCCGCCCCCAGTTGCAACCAGGCACGCATCAATCCCCACAACAACGGTGACATCCGGTCGGCATTTTGCGGAAATGCGGCCAGCGCCCCCGCATAATCACCATCGGATGCTTTGGCGATAGACGTAACCATATCGGCAAACACGTTCGGCGTATCGCCGGTCCGCAGCGACAGCGCAATGTTTCTGGCCACATCGAAATTGCCGGAATCGACAAACGCAACCATCGCGCTTTGTCCCAGCGCCGGATTCTGGCGATCTGCCGCCATTGCCTTGACGTAATACCGCGCCGCCTGCCGGAAATCATTGTCGATATCGGCGGCGGTGGCTGCCAGATACGGTCCGGCCAACCCTTGCGCCGCCACCGGCAGCACCGCCGCGCCGCCAAGAAGCGCCCCGAGTATGCCAGCCTTGATAAGTGTTCGCGCCATTATGCGGATGCTCCCCTTTTTTCCCTGCCGAGGAAGCTACGCCGCCACCGACAGGGTTTCAATCACATCCTTAACAAATGGTTACCGAAACCGGTTAACAAGTGGGTTACCGCCGGTTTACATGTTCGGATAGTTCGGCCCGTCCCCGCCCTGCGGCGTCACCCATGTGATGTTCTGGCTCGGGTCCTTGATGTCACAGGTCTTGCAATGCACGCAGTTCTGCGCGTTGATCTGGAAACGGGGGTTGGAGCCGTCCTCGTCACGCAGCACCTCGTAAACGCCGGCCGGACAGTAACGCTGCGCCGGTTCGGCATATTCCGGCAGGTTGACGCTGATCGGGATGGAGGGATCGGCCAGCAACAAGTGGCACGGCTCGTCCTCCTCGTGGTGCGTGGCCGAAAAGCTGACGTTGGTCAGACGGTCGAAGCTCAACACCCCGTCCGGTTTCGGGTATTCCAGAACCTTGAAATCCTTGGCCTTGCCCGTGGCCGCCGCATCGGTTTTGCCATGCTTGACCGTGCCCAGCGGGTTCCATCCGGTCAGGTTGGCCACCCACATATCCAGCGATCCCAGCCCCAGCGACACCAGCATCCCGAATTTCGACCACAGCGGCTTGACGTTGCGCACCCGCTTCAGGTCCTTGGCGATCGGGCCGGACAACACATCATCGTTATAGGCGGTCAACTCGTCCCCCGCGCGCCCTGCCTTGATCGCCGCAAACGCTGCCTCGGCGGCGGCCTTGCCGGACAGCATGGCGTTGTGGTTGCCCTTGATGCGCGGCACATTCATGAAACCGGCAGCACAGCCCAGCAACGCCCCGCCCGGGAAGGCCAGTTTCGGGATCGACTGCCAGCCGCCCTCGGTCAGCGCACGGGCGCCGTAGGCCACACGTTTGCCGCCCTCCAGCACCTTGGCGATGTCGGGGTGATGCTTGAAACGCTGGAATTCCATGTAGGGAAACAGATGCGGGTTTTCGTAGTTCAGATGCACGACAAAACCGACAAACACCTGATTGTTTTCCAGATGATACATGAACGAGCCACCACCGGCATTGCCACCCAGCGGCCAGCCCATCGTATGCGTGACCTGACCGGGGCGATGGTTCTCGGGCTTGATCTCCCAGATTTCCTTCATGCCGAGGCCGTATTTCTGCACGTCCTTGCCCTTTTGCAGGTCGTATTTCGCGATCACCTGTTTCGACAGGGAACCGCGCGCGCCCTCGGACAGGAACACGTATTTGCCCAGCAGTTCCATCCCCGGCTCGTAATTCGGCCCCGGGGTGCCGTCGGCCTGCTTGCCGAATTCACCGGCCACCACGCCTTTGACCTCGCCGTTATCGCCATAAATCAGCTCGGAACAGGCCATACCGGGGAAGATTTCGACACCCAGTTCCTCGGCCTGTTCGGCCATCCAGCGGCAGACATTGGCCATGGAAACGATATAGCAACCGTGGTTGTTCATCAGCGGCGGCATCGGGAAATTCGGGATGCGGATGGAACCGGCCGGTCCCAACAACAGGAAACGGTCCTGCTTTACCGGCGTGTTCAGCGGCGCGCCGCGTTCTTTCCAGTCGGGGATCAACGCGGTCAGACCGGCAGGGTCCAGCACGGCGCCGGACAGGATATGCGCGCCGACCTCGGAGCCTTTTTCCAGCACCACCACATTCAGACCGGCGTCGAGCTGTTTCAACCGGATCGCCGCAGACAGGCCCGCAGGACCGGCCCCGACAATCACAACGTCATATTCCATCGACTCGCGTTCAATATCGGACATGCTGCATCCCTTTCCGTTCGGTGGCGCCTTTGCACGAAAGAAAATTACCACGCCCTGCCTATCGCGGCAACAATCACGGGTCAATCACGACGCAACGCCAACCCGGAAAAATCGCGGCAATATCCGCCGCTGTCCGCATTTGCACAGCAACTACCGCTTGAAGATATCGCTTCGCAAATCTATTGTCGCACAAACACGCACACAGATCACCGAGTGGAGACGATCATGAAAAAGATCCCTTTGACGGCCAGGGGTTTCAAAAAACTCGACGCCGAGCTGAAACAGCTCAAGTCGGTCGAACGCCCGACGGTGATCCGCGCCATCGCCGAAGCCCGCGAACACGGTGATCTGTCGGAAAACGCCGAATATCATGCGGCGCGCGAACAACAAAGCCATATCGAGGGCCGCATCAAGGAACTCGAAGCCATCATCGGGCTGGCCGACGTTATCGACGTGGCCAAACTGTCCGGCACGGTCAAATTCGGCGCCACGGTCGAGGTCGTGGACGAAGACACCGATGTCGAAAAAACCTATCAGATCGTTGGCGAGCCAGAGGCCGACATCGAGGCAGGGTTGCTGAATTTGAACTCGCCCCTTGCCCGCGCCCTGATCGGCAAAGAAGAAGGCGACAGCATCGAGGTCCGCACCCCCGGCGGGGTCAAATCCTACGAAATTCTTTCGATTACGTATTCCTAGGGGGTCCCCCCCGACATAAACAAGGAGCCGCTATTTGATCGGCCGACTGGAAAACATGTCTCCGCGCTCCGCTCTGGAGGGGCGCGAGACCGCAATCGCCGGCGTGCTGACCGCCCTATGGGTGTTGCTGCTGCTGGCCTACGGCGCCGGCTATTTCGGATTTTTCGGCGATTTGGCCACCCCGCGTGATGCGGCATTTCTCGAGGTTGTGTTTTTTCTGATGGTTCTGGTGTTGCCGCTGGCGCTGATCTGGCTGGGGGCGGCTATGCTGCGACGCAGCTTCCAGATCCAGGACGAGGCAAGACGGCTGGAAAAACAGGTGCGCACGTTGCAATCCGGCGCACGCGGCCAAAGCACTATTTCGCAACCGCGCCTGAAGGACAACCGTGTTGAAACCCTGCAATCGCGGGTAAGCGAACTGGCCAAACAAATCAAACAGATGGAAACCACTGTCACGTCAATTGGCCAGATGCAGGCCGCCATGCAGGCCAATTCGACACCCCCGCCGACCGAAAAGCCCGTCGTCAAACAATTCCACCCCGCTGCGCCGCCCGATCGGGTGCCAAGCACACCCTCGGCGCCCGAAACCGGCACCCATCTGGATATAGCCACCCTGGTAAAAGCGCTGGATTTTCCGCGCGACGAAAACGATACCATGGGATTTCGCGCCCTAAGGGTCGCCAAACAAAATACCGACATCGAAGAATTGTTGCGCGCCTCCGAGGATATCCTGAACCTGATGTCGCAAGAGGGTATCTATATGGATGACCTGCGACCGGATGACTCCGTTCCGCGCGAATGGCGGCTGTTTGCCGGTGGTGCGCGGGGTGGCGATGTCGCCAGCGTCGGCGCGATTGACGCCCCCGAAGCGTTGGAGCGCATTAGCAAAAGCGAAAAAACCGACCAGATTTTTCGCGATGCCACTTTGTATTTCCTGCGTCGCTTCGACATCATGCTAAAGCAGTTCGTCGAAAACGCCAACGATGCGGAAATCCGCCAACTGGCCGACAGCCGCACCGGCCGCGCGTTCATGTTGTTGGCGCGGGCGTCAGGTATGTTCGACTAGGTGGTGGCCCGGGGTCAAATCCCGAAAGCCGAATACGGATAGAACCGAACCGGATCGCCCGCCGATATTTCACGCCCGCCATCCGCCAGTTCCACCAATCCGTCGGCCCAGGACAGGCCCGAGACCAGACCGCTGCCCTCGCTTTTGTATACCTCGGCCCGCCCTGCGTCATCCAGTCTGGCGCGCAGATATTCGCGGCGTCCGGCCTTCTTGGATTTTCCGAACGCCGCCGGCACCGTCAGATACCGCGGTGTTACCCAGTCGCCGCCGGACAGAACCGCCAGATACGGGCGCGCAAACAATAGCGCACAGGTCAGCGCGGCAACCGGATTGCCCGGCAACCCGAACACCGGCACACCCTGCCACAAGCCCAGCGCCAACGGTCGACCCGGCTTGATCGCCACGCGCCACAAATTCAACGCCCCCGCCCGCCGCAGCGCTGCCGAAATGTGGTCCTCGTCCCCCGCCGATGCGCCACCGGTGGTCAACAAAACATCGCTGGTCCGTGCCCCGCGATCCAGCGCCGCCCCCACCAAATCCGCATCGTCGCCGGCATGTCCAAGGTCAACCGGCTCCATCCCCCACCGGCGCACAAGTTCCAGCAACATCGGCCGGTTGGCATCGTAAATCTGGTGTGGCGCCGCCTGTTCGCCAACCTGGCGCACCTCGTCCCCCGTGGACAGCACCGCAACCCGCAACGGCGCGCAAACCGGCACTTCGTCCACGCCAGCCGCTGCCAGCAGCCCCAGATCCTGCGGCTGCAATACCCGCCCTGCGCGCAATACCGGCTGTCCGGCAACCATGTCCTCGCCGACCGGACGCACATTCGCGCCGGTTTTCAGGCCGGTTTCAAAGCTGACGATATTGCCGTCTACGCTCACATCCTCCTGCATCACCACGGTATCGACGCCCGCCGGAATCATGGCACCCGTCAGGATGCGGATTGCCTGGCCCGCCGGCACGACAGCCCTGAACGGCGCACCCGCAGCCGAGCGCCCGTCAACCAGCCGCAACCGGTATGTGCCGCGTGTCAATGTATTGGCAAAACCATAGCCGTCCATCGCCGAATTCGCGTACGGCGGGTTGGCGCGACAGGCCGAAACGTCACGCGCAAGCACCCGCCCGCCTGCCTGCATCAACTTCACCGTGCGGGTGCCAACGACCGGACGCGCGCCATCGCGCAACCGCACCAGCGTTTCATCCACCGGGGTCCATTTCTGCCCCGCCGGCAAGGCAAAGCAGTCATTCGCAAGTTTCGGTGCGTCAGGCAAGCGCCACCTCCTGCAAAATAAACGTCGCAATTGCGGGAATATCATCCAGATCCAATACCGGAACGGGACCCCCGTCCAGATCATACCGCGTCGCAATCGCGCGCACCGTCGGATCATCATGCGCCAGAACCGGCTGGCCGGAATCGGACTTGCGCGCCTCGATCTTGGGATGCGAGTCCCGCTTGTATCCTTCGATCAGCACCAGATCGACCGGCGACAGCCTGGCCAGAAGATCCCCGAGCGGCGGCTCTGCCTCACCGCGGTTTTCGTGCATCAACGCCCAGCGGTTCCGGCTGACCAGCAGCACCTCGCTTGCGCCGGCGGAACGGTGGCGATAGCTGTCCTTGCCCTTGTGATCGACATCAAATGTGTGATGCGCATGTTTGACAGTGGACACAGAAAACCCGCGCGCCGTGATTTCGACCACCAGCCGCTCCATCAACGTGGTTTTACCCGAGTTTTTCCAGCCGACAACGCCATAGGTTTTCATAATGCCCGTTCCTTCAGTATCTGTTCGGCCTGCCGCAAATCCTGCGGCGTATTTATGTTGAAGAACGGGTCCGGCCCGTCCAGATCGAACACCATTTCCGCACACCCCAGCGGCTTTGTCCACTGCACCACCTTGCGCACCCCGTCCTGCAAGGCCGCGCGCAGGTTGTCGCGCAAATCCACCCGCCACAACCCGAACGTCGGATGCCGGGCAAAGCCGCGTTCGGGGTCCGGCGTCACGGCCATCACCAGCGGCGATTGCGCCCCCTCGCGCGCCATTTGCAGCGCCATCACCAGATTTTCAGGGAAAAACGGCGTGTCGGCAGCGGCGGTGACAATATATTCCACCCCCTGCCCGTGCGCCCGGTCCATTCCGGCCAGCACGCCGGCCAGCGGCCCGACAAAGCCATCGATGGAATCCGCCACCACAGGCAGGCCGAACTCCGCAAACCGCGCCGGATCGCCGTTGGCATTCAACACAAGCTCCGAGACCTGCGGGCGCAGCCGGTCAATCACATGGGCAAGCAAGGGCTTGTCACCAAGCGGCAACAACGCCTTGTCCCCGCCGCCCATGCGCGAGGATTGCCCGCCTGCCAGAATGACCCCTGCCGGTTTCATGTGCGATGCCCCTTGCGCGGTTCGTCCGGCACGGTGTCGATATCGGCATCGCGCACCAGCCGTTCCTCGCCGCTCAGGCAGATAAACCGTTTGCCGCGCATCCGCCCGATGACCGTCAGGCCAACCTGCCGCGCGATCTCGACACCCCATGCGGTGAAACCCGAGCGCGACGCCAACACCGGAATACCCATCAACGCCGTCTTGATCACCATCTCCGAGGTCAAGCGACCGGTGGTATACAGGATTTTGTCGGCAGGCGTAGTTCCCTCCATCATCATCCAGCCCGCGATTTTGTCCACCGCATTGTGCCGCCCCACATCCTCCATATACACCAGCGGCCGATCGCGGTGGCAAAGCACCGAACCGTGGATGGCCCCCGCCTGCAAATACAGGCTGGGCATGGTGTTGATCTGCTGCGCAAGCGCATAAAGCCAGCTCGTGCGCAATTCCACCTGCGGCAGGGTTACGGCCTCCAGCCCCTCCATCATATCGCCGAACACCGTGCCGACAGCACAGCCCGAGGTGCGGGTCTTTTTCTTCAGCTTTTCCTCGTAATCGGTCCGGCGTTCGGTGCGCACCACGACGGTTTCGATCTCGTCGTCATAATCCACACGGGTGATGACATCATCCGGCAGAAGCATCCCCTGATTGCGCAGATAGCCGACCGCCAGATATTCGGGATAGTCCCCGATGGTCATCGCCGTCACGATCTCTTGCGCGTTCAGGTATATGGTCAGGGGGCGTTCCTCGACCACGCGGATATCGCACGGGGTGCCGTTCTGGTCGATGCCCGAAACCGCCCGCGTCAGGCGCGGATTGTCCGGGTCCGGTTGTATCAGCAAATCTGTCGCCACGTCGCTAAACTCTTGATTGGTCAAACGGGATTATCCCCGATATATCGCAAGGGAATGTGAAGCATGGGGGCGGATATGTCCATAACCGGAAAAACCTATTGGCGCGGATTTCGCGACGGCGCACCGTTTATTCTGGTGATCGCCCCCTTCGGCCTGCTGTTCGGCGTAGTCGCGACCGAGGCCGGCTTCAACCTGCTGGAAACCATGGCGATGACCGTGCTTGTCATTGCCGGCGCGGCGCAGTTTGCTGCCGTGCAGTTGCTGGCGGACAATGCGCCGGTGCTGGTGATCGTGCTGACCGGGCTGGCCATCAACCTGCGTATGGCGATGTATTCGGCCTCGTTGACGCCGCATCTGGGCAAGGCGCCGTTCTGGCAGCGGGGGTTCATCGCCTATTTCATGGTCGATCAGGCCTACGGGGTCTCGATCGTGAAATACGAGGCAGAACCGGACATGACGCTTGCGCAGAAGGTCGCCTATTATTTCGGCGTGATCAGCCCGATTGCCCCGATGTGGTATGGCTTCACCCTGCTCGGGGCGCTGGCCGGTTCGGCCATTCCCGACGAATACGCGCTGGATTTTGCCATTCCCATCACCTTCCTCGCCATGGTCGCCCCCGCCCTGCGCAGCCTGCCACATGTGGCGGCAGCGATCGTGTCGGTCGTGGTGGCGCTGGCACTATCGTGGATGCCCTATAACCTGTGGCTGATGATCGCCGCCGTGCTGGCCATGATGACCGGCGCGCGCATCGAAAAATGGCAGGAGGCCCGCGCATGAGCACCCTCGATATCTGGCTGACCATCGTTTTCCTCGGCCTTGGCACCTATCTGTTGCGCCTGTCGTTCATCGGGCTGATCGGGTCGCGCAAACTGCCGGAATGGGTGATGCGCCACCTGCGGTACGTCCCCGTCGCCGTCATGCCCGGCCTGATCGCCCCGCTGATCGCCTGGCCACAAGCCACCGGCGGGCAGATAGACCCCGCGCGCCTGTCGGCCGCCGCCGTGTCGTTGTTCATCGGCGCCTATTTCAAAAGCGTCATCGGATCCATCGTCGGCGGCATGGCGACGCTTTACCTTGCGCTTTACCTGATTGGCTAAAGCGGCAGCGCCGTGGTCTTGAACACCGTGCGCAGGGCAAAACTCGACTGCATCTGCGACACCCCGGGCAGGCGGGCCAGATACTGCCGGTGGATGCGGGCGAAATCGTCGGTGTCCGCGGCCACTACCTTCAACAGGTAATCGGCAGTCCCGGCCATAAGGTGGCATTCCAGCACATCGGGAATGCGACGCACGGCCGCCTCGAACCGCTCCAGCAACTCGTCCGCCTGCCCCGACAGCGTGATTTCCACAAACACGGTCGAAGGGCAATCCACCGCCCGCGGGTTCAGCAGCGCGACGTAATCCTTGATGATCCCGTCCTGTTCCAGCCGCTGCACGCGCCGATGACAGGCCGACGGCGAAAGGTTTACTTTCTCTGCCAGTTCCGCGTTGGACATCCGCCCCTTGCGCTGCAAGGCATACAGAATCTTTATATCAAGCGCATCCATCCGGCTCATTGCAATAATCCACTAATAATATTCAATTTCATCGTATTTTATTCGAAAATCTCTGCACTGCACAATAGATATTCGCAATGCAATTGCGCGAACCCTGCGACATGTTGTCAAAATACTTCCACCCACCAGCAACGAGGCCGAAAATGCTTATCGGATGCCCCACAGAAATCAAAAACCAGGAATACCGCGTCGGAATTACCCCCGCCGCCGCGCACGAGGCCGTACATCACGGCCATCAGGTCATCATCCAGAAAGGCGCCGGCACCGGTGCCGGTTTTCCTGACGACGAATACATCGCCGCCGGCGCGGAAATCGTCGATACCGCCGCCGCGATATTCGAGCGTGCCGAAATGGTGGTAAAGGTCAAGGAACCGCAGGCCGTCGAACGCAAGCAATTGCGCGAAGGCCAGATCCTGTTCACCTACCTGCACCTCGCCCCCGACCCCGAACAGACCAAAGACCTGCTGGAAAGCGGCGTCACCGCGATTGCCTATGAAACCGTCACCGACCGCAACGGCACCCTGCCGCTGCTGGCCCCGATGTCCGAGGTCGCCGGCCGTCTGGCCCCGCAAGTCGGCAGCTGGACACTGCAAAAGGCCAACGGTGGGCGCGGCGTTCTGATGGGGGGTGTGCCGGGGGTTTCGCCCGCGCGCGTCGTGGTTCTGGGCGGCGGCGTCGTCGGCACCCACGCGGCCAAAATCGCCGCCGGAATGGGGGCGAATGTGACCGTTCTCGATCTGTCATTGCCACGCATGCGCTATCTGGACGACGTTTTCGGGGAACATTTCAAAACGCTTTATGCCTCCAAGGGGAACACCGCCGAAATGGTCGCCGCTGCGGATATGGTCATCGGCGCGGTTCTGATTCCCGGTGCCGCCGCCCCGAAACTGGTGACCCGCGATATGCTGAAAACCATGAAACCGGGTGCGGTGCTGGTCGATGTGGCCATTGATCAGGGCGGCTGTTTTGAAACATCGCATGCCACCACCCACGACGACCCGGTTTACGAGGTGGACGGCGTCATGCATTACTGCGTCGCCAATATGCCGGGCGCGGTTGCGCGCACCGCGACTCTGGCGCTGGGCAATGCCACCATGCCGTTTATGATCGCGCTGGCCGACAAGGGTTGGAAACAGGCCTGTGCCGATGACCCGCATCTGCTGAACGGGTTGAATGTCCACAAGGGCCACATCACCTACGCCGCCGTCGGCAAGGCGCTGGGCATGGACACAATCGCGCCAACAGACGCGCTCGACATATAGCAACGGCGGCCCGCCACACCGGCGGGCCATCGACACACAAGGTTACTGCGGCAGTTTGCCCGTCAACACATACTGCAAAATCTGCACGACCTGTTCCGGCCGCTCGGCCACGGCCAGCGCCGCCGCGTCGACCTCTTTCAACGGGTGCTGGTGTTCCGGTCCGTGCAGCACAATCAGCGACTTGCCCAGCGCTGCTGCCATGCCCGCGTCAAACGCCGCGTTCCACTGCTTGTATTTCTCGCCAAAACGCACGACGACCACATCCGCATCCCCGATCCCCTTACGGGTGCGGATGGCGTTGATCTGCGCGCCCTTGCGGTCGTGCCAGAACTTGTTGTCCTCGGCCCCCAGTATCGCCACGCCGCAATCGTCCGAGGCATCGTGATCGGTCACCGGCGCGGAAAACTGCACGTCCAGTCCCGCCGCCTTGCAGCCGTCCTCGATTTCCTCGCGCCAGTTGGTGTGGATTTCACCGGACAGATAGACTTTCATCATATTACCCCCTCAATGTTGCGCCGGTGGCTTTTTCCACCTTGGCGATGACCTGCGCGGCCACGGCCTCGATTTCCTTGTCGGTCAGCGTGCCGGACTTGGGCTGGATGCGCACGGAAATCGCCACGGATTTCTTGTCGTCATCCAGAACAAACACATCGAACAGCGACACGCTTTCGATCAGCTTCTTGTCCGCGCCTTTCGCCGCCTTCAGCAGCTTGTCGACCTCCAGATCGCCATCCACCACAAAGGCAAAGTCCCGCTCCACGGCCTGATAGTCGGAAATATCCAGCGCCGGACGGGTCTTGGTTTTCGCCTTCGGGAAGGGCGCGTTTTCAAGGAACAGGGTAAAGGCGACCGCCGGTCCCTTCACGTCCATTTCCGCCAGCACTTTCGGGTGCAGCTCGCCAAACACCGCCAGCGGGTTTTTCGGGCCGAGGCTCAACACAGCCGAGCGCCCCGGGTGGAACCACTCCGGCGCGTTGCGCATCACCATCAGGTTGCCGACCGATACGCCAATCGCTGCCAGCGCCGCCTCGGCATCAGCCTTGGCGTCGAACACATCGACATCGCGGCGCGTGCCGAAAGCGCTGCGCGGCGCGGTGGCGCCGGTGCGGATACCGCAGGCCAGCAGCTTCTGCTCCTCCGGCTCGCCACCCTCGAACCCGTGCCCGATCTCGAACAGGGCCAGATCGTTGAATCCGCGCGACTGGTTCTTGCTTGCAGCCAGCAGCAGGCTCGGCAGCAGGGTCGGGCGCATGTGGCTCATTTCCGAAGAAATCGGGTTGCCCAGCATCACATCGTCGGACCCGCCGCCAAACAGCGCCGCCGACTTGCGATCGATAAAGCTGTAGGTCACACATTCATTATAGCCCAGCGCCGCAATCGTGCGCCGCGCCATGCCCTGCCGTTTCTGCATCGGCGTCAGCACCGGTTTCGCCACCCCGACCGAGGCACGCGGCATCGGCACACCCTGCAGTTTGGTTAACGAGGCAACCCGCGCGATTTCCTCGACCAGATCGGCCTCGCCATGCACATCGGGACGCCAGCCCGGCACGGCAACATCCAGCGTGCCGCCCGTCCCGCTCGCCGTAAACCCGAGGTCGGTCAGAATCCGCACCTGTTCCTCGCGCGGGATATCCATGCCGACCAGACTGATCACCCGCGCCGGATCGAGCGTATAGGACCGGCTGGTGTCAGGCACCGCGCCCGCAACGACCACATCGGAGGCCTCGCCACCGCACAGATCGAGGATCATCCGCGTCGCCATTTCCAGCCCCTCGGGGGTAAAGGCGGGATCCACACCGCGCTCGAAACGATAGCGCGCATCCGAGTTGATCTTCAGCTTGCGCCCCGCCATGGCGATGGTGATCGGATCCCAATAGGCGCTTTCCAGAAACACCTCGGTAGTATCTTCGGTGCAGCCGGTGGCCAGCCCGCCCATGATGCCGGCGATGCTCTCGACACCCGTGTCATCGCTGATCGCCATCATACCGGCATCCAGCGTATATTCCTTGTCATCCAGCGCGGTGAGCGTCTCGCCGCCCTCGGCAAAATGCACGCGCAGATCGCCGTTCACCTTCGCCACATCGAAAACATGCAGCGGGCGGTTGCGGTCATAGGTCATGAAGTTGGTGATATCCACCAGCGCCGAGATCGGCCGCAAGCCAATCGCGCGCAAACGGTCCTGCAACCACTGCGGGCTGGGGCCGTTTTTCACGCCCTTGATCGTGCGCCCCATAAATACCGGACAGCCCTTTTCCAGCACATCCGCATCAATGGAGACCTTCACAGGGCTTTCAAAACCGCCCTTTACCGGCTCGACCGGTGCGGGCTTCAACGTCCCGAGACCGCGCGCCGCCAGATCGCGGGCAACACCGCGCACACCCAGCGCATCGGGGCGGTTGGGGGTGATGGCAATGTCGATCACCGGATCGGTTTTGTCCGGCTTGTTGGCAGCCAGCCAGTCAGCGAAGCTCTCGCCCACCTCGCCCGAGGGCAACTCGATAATGCCGTCGTGTTCGTCCGACAGCTCCAGCTCGCGTTCCGAGGCCATCATGCCGAAACTCTCGACCCCGCGGATTTTTCCCACCTTGATCGTGGTGTCGATCCCCGGCACATATTGCCCGGGTTTGCACACCACGACGGTGATCCCCTCGCGCGCATTGGGCGCACCGCAAATAATCTGCTGCGGCCCGTCATCGGTTTCCACCGTGCAGACACGCAGCCGGTCGGCGTCGGGGTGTTTTTCCGCATGGGTCACCTTGCCGAGGGTAAATCCGGCCAGCTTCTCGGCCGGATTCTCGACCCCTTCGACCTCCAGCCCGAGGTCGGTGAGCGCATAGGTGATCTCGTCCAGCGTTGCGTCGGTGTCGAGGTGCTCTTTGAGCCAGCTTAATGTGAATTTCATCGTGAAATCCCCCCGTGAATAGTCGGCACATCCAGCGATGCAAAACCGTAGTGGCGCAGCCAGCGCAGATCGCTGTCAAAGAACGCCCGCAAATCCGGTATGCCGTATTTCAGCATCGCCAGCCGGTCGATGCCCATGCCGAAGGCAAAGCCCTGATACTCGTTCGGGTCTACACCGGCGGCTTCCAGCACCTTCGGATGCACCATGCCGGAGCCGAGGATCTCCATCCAGTCGTCGCCCTCGCCGATTTTCAGCTGGCCGCCGGTCCATGAACATTTGATGTCCACCTCGGCGCTCGGTTCCGTGAAGGGGAAATGCGAGGCGCGGAATTTCAGCTCCACGTTGTCCACCTCGAAAAACGCGCGGCAGAATTCCTCCAGCGTCCATTTCAGGTTCGCCATGGAAATATCCTTGTCGATCGCCAGCCCCTCGACCTGATGGAACATCGGGGTGTGGGTCTGGTC